>NZIY01000023.1 GCA_002691795.1 SAR116 cluster bacterium | reverse complement strand
TCTATTTGATTTTTAAATATGCTAATTTTTTTTTCTTCTAAATTTTTAACAATATCTTTAGTGCTCACGGAACCAAATAATTGACCAGAGTCACTTGCTGCTCTAATTAGAATAACTTCTTGACCTGATAACTCTTTTGATACTTTATTTGCGTTTATGACTAATTTATCATTTTGAGATTTTATATCTGATTTTTTTTCATCAAAGTATTTTCTGTTTTCTGGTGTTGCATATAAAGCTTTTTTATTTGGCACTAAAAAATTCCTAGCGTAGCCAGACTTAACATTTACCTCATCACCAATATCCCCTAGTTTTTTTATTTTTTCTAATAAAATAATATTCATGAAGTTACCTTTACTTATTTAACCACGTATGGCATTAAGCCAATATATCTAGCTCTTTTTATAGCTTTAGATAATTCTCTTTGTTTTTTTGCTGAAACAGCAGATATTCTAGATGGAATTATTTTACCTCTTTCAGATATAAATCTTGATAGAATTTTAATATCTTTGTAATCAATTTTATTTTTTGAGCCAGAAAAAGGACAAGATTTTCGTTTTTTTTGAAATGGCTTTCTTACTGCCTCTTTAGTAATTTTTAATTGTGTCATTTTATTACCTTAAAATAATTTAATTAACTTCATTATTATTAGAATCTATCATTATTGATTGTTTGCCATCAAAACTTTTAATTCTAACTGTCATAAATCGGATTATATCTTCATGAAGACGCAATTTTCTTTCATATTCATCAATTTTTTCAGGTAGTGTTTCTAATACAATAAATGAATAATGTGCTTTTTTATTTTTACTAATTTCGTAGGCTAAGTTTTTTAAGCCCCAATATTCTTCAGTTAGTATTTTACCATTTTCATTTTCAATTAAATTTTTAAATTCAGAAATTATGTTGTCTAATTGATTTTTTGTAATATCCTGTCTACAGATTATCACACTTTCGTATAAAGGCATAATGTCTCCCTATGAATATACCCGTTAGTAAAGCCATTATTGTTGATAACAGCAAGGAGTTAATTGCAATATAGTTATTTATAAAAATTTTGCAATAATATAATTTTTATTTATTTTATTATTAATATTAAGAGGTGATTATGAATATTCTAATGTTTCCAGGTCAGGGTTCTCAAAAAATTGGAATGGGAAAAGATTTTAATGACAATTTTTCAGTAGCTAGAGATATATTTAAAGAAGTTGATGATAGTCTTGACTTTAAATTAAGTGATTTAATTTTTACTGGTGATATTAAGCAATTATCTCTTACATTTAATACACAACCTGCATTGATGGCAGTAAGTATAGCTATTTTGAAAGTTTTTGAGGAGAAGATGGGATTTAAAATAAATAAAAAATTTAATTTTCTATGTGGACACTCCTTAGGTGAATTAACTGCATTATGTGCAGCTAATGTAATTTCTTTGTCAGATACAGCTAAACTTTTGAGAATAAGAGGAGAGGCTATGCAAGATGCTGTTCCTGAAGGAAAAGGTTCAATGGCTGCATTAATAAGTTCTGACTTTAGTCAATTAAACAATTTATTAGATACAGTCAAAAATTTTGGTGTTTGTGAAATTGCAAATGATAATTCTACTGATCAAATTGTAGTCAGTGGAGACACAAATGCAGTTGAAGAGCTAGTTAAAAATTCATCTAAATTTTCTATTAAAAGGTCATTGCTATTAAATGTAAGTGCCCCATTTCACTGTAGCTTAATGATGCCAGCCCAAATTAAACTGCAAAATGCTCTAAATGAAATTAATTTTAATAAACCAGATATCTCTATAATATGTAATTTTACTGCAAAATCTGAAAATGATCCTAACATGTTAAAATCAAATATTATTAATCAAGTTACAAATAAAGTAAGATGGAAAGAAACAATGCAATATGTACATGACAAAGGAATTACTAAAGCTTATGAATTTGGTTCTGGTAAAGTTTTGTCTGGATTGTTTAAAAGGTTTTCAAGAGATTTTGTTGTCAATAATATTGAAACTATTGAAGACCTTTACAATATCAAAGATTTGAATTAGGAGATTTTATGTTTTCAATAAAAAATAAAACAGTTTTACTTACTGGGGCAACAGGGGGTATTGGTAATGAAATAGCTCACCAGATGTCTTCCTTAGGAGCTAAGTTGATATTAACTGGAACTAAAAAAGATAGATTAAATGATTTATCTAATAAATTACCCAATGAAAGTGATTTTATTGTTTCAAATTTAAACACAAATGAGAATGTACAAAATTTCTCAGATGAATTAGAAAATAAAAACTACATTATTGATATCTTGATAAATAATGCTGGTATAACAAAAGATAATCTTTTTCTAAGAATGAAAGAAGATGAATGGTCATCTGTTCTGAATCTAAATTTAAACTCAACTGCTTTTCTAACTCAGAAAATTATTAAAGGAATGATTAGAAGAAAGTCAGGTAGAATTATTTTTATAACCTCAATAATTGGTCATTCAGGAAATCCAGGGCAATCAAATTACTCCGCATCAAAAGCAGCGCTAACTGCATTTTCAAAATCTATAGCTAATGAAGTAGCTAGTAGAGGAATTACATGCAACTGCATAGCACCAGGATTTATCAAAACACCAATGACAGATAAATTAACAGAAGATCAACAAAATCAAATTCTAAAAACAATACCAGTTTCTAGATTTGGAACGGCTGAAGATATTGCCTCAGCTTGTGTTTATCTATCAAGTGACGAGGCAAGTTATATTACTGGTTCAACCATTCATATAAATGGTGGTATGGGTATGTTTTAAAAATTAAATTATCTTCTTGGCATAATTTATCAAATCTGTTATAGCAAAATCTTTAATATAGAGAGGAAACAAATGAGCGACATTGAAAATAGAGTTAAAAAAATAGTAGTTGAACACCTTGGAATAGATGAAGCTAAAGTTATTGAAACAGCTAGTTTTATAGATGATTTAGGTGCTGATAGTTTAGATACTGTCGAACTTGTAATGGCTTTTGAAGAAGAGTTTGATTGTGAAATTCCTGACGATGCTGCAGAAAAAATTCAAACTGTTAAAGACGCCATTGATTTTTTAAAAGAGAATTCAAAATAATTTTTTAATGCGCGAAGTTGTTGTAACTGGTTTAGGTTTAGTATCTCCTCTTGGTGTTGGTCAAGATATAAATTGGCAAAGACTTATAGACGGCCATAGTGGTGTTAATAAAATTGACAATTTTAAAACTGAAGATCTACCTTGTAAAATAGCGGGTCAAATCCCGCTTATTGCGGATGATCCAAAAGGTGGATTAAATATACATGATTGGATAGATCCGAAGGACTTAAGAAGAATAGATAGATTTATAGCTTATGGTTTAATTGCAGCTAAAATAGCTATTGAAGATTCTAAATGGAAACCTAAAAATAAAGAGGATAATGAAAAAACTGGTGTATTAGTTGGATCTGGAATAGGTGGATTAGAAACAATAGCTAATACAACAGAAATTTTGAATTCAAAAGGTGTAAGAAAAATTAGTCCTTTTTTTATACCTTCAGCCTTAATTAACCTAATATCAGGACAGATCAGTATTAAATATAATTTCAAAGGCCCTAACCACTCGGTAGTAACAGCCTGTTCAACTGGTGCTCATGCAATTGGTGATGCTGCAAAAATTATAGAAAGTGGTAAAGCTGATGTAATGGTCGCTGGTGGAGCTGAAGCAGCTTGTTGTAGAATAGGCATGGCTGGGTTTTCCGCAGCTAAAGCTTTAAGTACGAATTTTAATGAGACTCCAGAAGAAGCCTCAAGACCATGGGATATTGATAGAGATGGTTTTGTTATGGGTGAAGGATCTGGTATTTTAATTCTTGAAGAAAAAAAGCATGCATTGAATAGAGGTGCTAAAATTTATGGTAAAATTAAAGGTTATGGACTTTCAGGAGACGCTTACCATATCACTGCGCCATCTTCAGATGGTGATGGTGGTTACAGAGCTATGAAAGCAGCTTTAAATGAAGCTAATTTAATCCCAGAAGATATTGATTACATAAATGCACATGGTACATCTACTCCTCTAGGTGATATGATTGAATTAAAAGCAATCGATAAATTATTTGGCTCTAATTTAAAAAATTTATCTATTAGTTCCACAAAATCATCAACTGGGCATTTGTTAGGTGCTGCAGGTGCAGTTGAAGCAATTTTTTCAATATTATCAATAGAAAATCAAGAAGTTCCTCCAACAATTAATCTTAAAAAACCTGATGAAGGTACTTCAAAATTTGACCTTGTTCCAAATTTCTCAAAAAAGAGAAAGATTAAAAATGTACTCTCTAATTCATTTGGTTTCGGTGGTACAAATGCAAGTTTAATAATTGGTGAAATTGACTAAAAAATTAAAATTAATTTGTATTTTCTTCTTTTTAATTATTGTATTTATTTTTATTTTTCAGATTTTTATTAACTCTGTTATCTCGAATCCTATTGTCAATAATGACAAGTTTATAATTGTAAAAAAAAACCTTACTGAAAACGCTTTCTTAAAATATTTAAAAAACGATAATATTAAAATAACAAAGTTAGAGTGGAAAATTGCCAAATTTTTTACAAAAGAAAAATTTGTTTTAAAACAAGGTGAATTTTTAATAAAAAAAAATACATCTTTAATAAATTTTCTAGAAAACATTAATAATAATAAAGTTTTTTACAGAAAGTTTACGCTGATTGAAGGAACTAACTCTAAACAATTAGAAAATAAATTAACTAATTCACTAGGTCTAATGGGAACTGTCTTACATATTGATGAAGGAAAATTTAAACCTGACACTTATCTTTATAAATGGGGAGATACGAAATCTTCATTACTTAAAAAAATGGAAATAGAACAATATAGATTTATTGATTCCCATTGGAAAAAACGAGTAAAAAATAATTTTGTTAAAACAAAATTTGATGCAATTATATTAGCCTCTATTGTTGAAAAAGAAGGAAAAAAAAGCGAAGAATTAAAAAATATTTCAAGTGTTTTTTTAAATAGGTTAAAAAATAATATGAAGTTACAATCTGATGCTACTATTGCTTATGCTCTAAAAAAAAATGGAAAAGATTTAAATAAGTTAGATTTAAAATCTAAAAATTTATTTAATACTTACAGGTATAAAGGGTTACCACCTACACCTATTAGTTATCCAAGTACAAATTCAATTTTAGCTGTTTTATATCCAAATGATACAGATTATTTATATTTTGTATCAGATGGTAAAGGTGGGCATAGGTTTTCAAAAACCTTTTCTCAGCACAAGAAAAATATTAAACTATGGATAAAGGTTCTTAAAGATCATGATAAAAATTAAAAGAGAAGGCGTTTTAATTGTCATATCATCACCATCTGGCACTGGTAAAACAACTATTTGCAAGAAGCTTTTAGAATTTGATAAAAATATTCATTTGTCTGTTTCAGTTACGACTAGAAAAATAAGAAAAAACGAAGTAGATGGAGTAGATTATTTCTTTAGATCTAAAAAAGAGTTTTTAAATTATAAATCAGAAAATTCATTTATAGAAAGNGCTCTTGTTTTTGAAAATTATTATGGAACCTTGAAATCTGAAGTTACTGAGAGATTAAAAAATGGAATTGATGTTTTGATTGATATTGATTGGCAGGGTACTAGACAAATCACAAAAGCAATGAAAGGCAATTTAGTAAAAATTTTTTTATTGCCACCAAGTATTGATGAATTAAAAAAAAGATTGAGTGAAAGAAATAGTGATAGCATAAANGAGATTGATTTTAGAATGTCAAATGCCCTTAAAGAGATTAAACATTATGATGAATATGATTATGTTTTGATTAATAAAAANTTGGAAGAAACTTTTTATAACGTTTTAAAAATTNTTGAAACTGAAAGATTGAAATTATTTAGACAAATAAATTTGTCTGATTTTATAAAAAAATTAGATTAATANATTAAATCTCGTAATTTATATTCTAATTTACAAAATTCATTCAATGTTAAATTTTGTGGTCTAATATTTGGATTTATATCAATTGAATTTAAAAATGAGCTNCCACCTTCTTTTTTAAAAATTGATCTAAGCATTTTTCTTCTTTTTGAAAAAATAAATTTTGTAACTTTTTCCATATTTTCAAAATTGTATTCAAATAAATTTGTTTTAAAAGGGGTTAACTGAACCAAACAAGACTGAANTTTTGGTTCTGGAAAAAAAGCTTTGTTAGGNACATCAAATAAAATTTTTGCTTTTGTTGAAAGTTGTGAAATTACGGATAATCTTCCATAATTTTTTTTACCTGGTTGTGCAACTATTCTTTGTGCTACTTCTTTTTGAAACATCATTGTTAATTTTGTGAAATGATTTGAAAATTTTAATAAATTAACAAGTATTTTTGTGCTAACATTATANGGTAAATTAGCAATTACTTCTCTTGANGGATCNCCCAAATCCCATANAGGTACTTCAAGGGCATCTTTATTAAAAATTTGAACACAATTATTTTCTTTCGTTAGATTTTTTAAAAAATTTATTAAATTCTTATCTTTTTCAATCAATATCAGNTTATTTACATTTAATTTAAGAATAGATTTAGTTAATGTTCCAGCCCCAGGACCAATTTCAATAATTGTGTTAGAAAATGGTAATGAATGCTTTACTATCTTATCGGTAATATTTGAATCAAATATAAAATTTTGTCCAAGGGATTTTTTAAATTTAAAATTATGATCTTTTAANCTTTTTAAATTAGGCAACATATTGATTATTTATCAAATCTTCTGCTTTTTTAATAGCTAATATTAAACTATCAGGATTNGCAATTTTTTTNCCTGCAATATCTAATGCTGTNCCATGATCTGGTGAAGTTCTAACNAAATCTAAACCAAGGGTAGTATTTATTATTTGATTAGAATAAAGGGTTTTAATTGGTATTAGGGCTTGATCATGATACATACAAACNGCGACATCATATTCTATGATTTTATTTTTTTGAAATAGTGTGTCTCCTGGNATNGGTCCAGTAATGTTAATCCCTAGTCNTTTNAGTTTTTCAATAGCTGGGATAATAATTTTTAATTCTTCATTGCCAACTTTACCACCATCACCTGAGTGAGGATTGAGGCCAGAAACATAAATTCTAGGTTTTTTAATTTTATACAAATGAATAAGATCTTTATTAAGAATGACAATTTTTTCAATCAAAGTTTTGATAGTTAAATTTTTTGAAACTGAATTTATAGGGATATGTGTTGTGATAGGAACAACTTTTAATTTTTTTGATTCTAAAAGCATTATAGGAACTTTTCTATTTTTTGATAAATGTCCCAAATATTCAGTNTGACCATTAAATTTAAATTTATTTGATTTCATTATAAACTTATTAATTGGATTGGTAACAATTGCATCAGCTTTGTTNTCTTGTATAAGGTTTATACANGTTTTNATTGAATTAACTACAAATTCAGAATTTTTCTTATTTAATTTTCCAGGNATTATATTTTCTTTTAGTTTAATNGGGATAANATTTATACATTCTTTTTTATAATCTGAAAATTTTAAGTCTAAGTCTAAAATATTTAATTTAAGTTTNATTTTAAGATTATTNAATTCTNGNATTATTAAAATAGGATCAGTTACAACTATCAATTCAAGTTTTTTTTTGATTTTAGTTTTATTAAGAGCTTTTACTGTAATTTCTGAAGAAATACTAGAAGGTTCACCAGCAGTGATTAAAATTCTTTTTTTAGGTAAGTTCATTAATATTAATTTTTATATCAATAATAGCATCTTTTTTTAAAATCTTTAAAATTTTCTTAGTTAAGACATTAACTTTTTTCATCACCTGTTTATCGTACTGTTTTCCATCAGAATTTGGTTTTTCNGTTAAGCTTTTTTTACATATGTAAAACATTATACTTTCTTTATTAAGAATAAGATCATCTGTAAATTCTTTTACATTTGTATTTAAAATCATTGTAAGAATTTTTTCACTAAAGTTTGTAAGATTAATTTTTTGAAAATCAACTTTTATTGTTTTAATTTNANTCAGCCTTGANNAAATATCTTTACAACTAGCATTAGAAATTGTTTTTTTTAAATTTTCTAAATTCATTTTGTTTTTTGAAGAGTTTAAATAACTTATTCTAATCAAATCAATAATTTGTTCTCTATTACTAAATTTCCCTTNAATTCTTTTACTAATAATTCTTAAATAATTTAAATTTTGTTTNCCTTTTTCTTTTATAATTTCACCTTCAGGAAGTTGTAAAAGTTTATTAAATGTATTTTCACGAAATCCNTTTTTNCCTTGCCAACCTGACCTNCCAGCAGAAACTTTGATNTTTTTATTTTTAGAAATAATNTNAGCAATTTCTTTAAATGAATAACCATTNGCAGAGAGATTATTTATTTGTTTCTCTACATTGTTAANAATTTTAGTATTANTCACTTTNNCTTTAACAAGGATTTGTTCTATNTCTATTTTATCAGCNCTTTTATTTTTTTTTGTAATTTCATTAATTTCATTTAAATAATCGTCATATTCTTTTTGAAACATTTTTCCTATTAAAAACTTTTTTATAATTTCAATTTGTATCTTTGATATATAGACTTCACTTGAAAGTCCATTTTTNGTTAAAAATCTATTTAAAACTTTTGAGGAGTTTTGATGTCTTGCTAAGATAAATTTTTCAGCATCTCTTTTTGTAAGTTGTAAAATATTTTTATTAAACTGTTCTGCTTTTTTTATTAAAAGATTGTCAGATATAAGTTCATTTAGTGAAATTTCAAAATACTTATTTATGTTTTTGNAATCATTTTTTTTATTTCTAAAAAAATAAATTAATTTAGCTTTTTCTTTGAGGTCTATGAGTGTAATAGGTACTCTATCAATNGTTGCAATTACATAATTTTTTTCATTAGAAAATGTTTTATNATTTACAAGAAGNAAGAAAACTAATACAGCTAACTTGNATATAAAATTTTTATTATTTTTTAACTTCATCAAAAGCGCTCACCAAAAAACATCCAGTAAAAAAACTTATTGCAACAGGACCTACTCCTGCAATAAATGGATTTAATTTATCCATAGAACCTAAAACATATATAAAATCNACNGTAAAATATATAACAAAACCTATTAATATAGTTAAGCACATNATAGTCAAAGGAAATTTTCTTTCATTATTTCTTAAAATCATAGGTGCACAAATTAATATCATGGACACCATNAGTATAGGTTGAAGCAATTCTTTTAAAAGATATATCAGGTGGTTAGAAAAATTAAAGCCTAATTTTTTCATTAAAAATATGTAATCATATAATTCAATTAAATTTAAATTTTCAGGATTTTCTGATGTGATTTTAAAANTATCAAATCTATTGCTTAATTNTATGGTTGATATTTTAAATTTTTGTGGCGATGTTTTTATNTCATATTTAATACCATTTTTTAAAACAAGTTNATCATTTTTTAATGCNGCTGTTTGAGAAATTAATTTATTTTTAAAATTATTTTCATGATTAAATTTAAATATCTCGACATCATTNAATGTATTTTTTTTANTTTGTATACTANNAGCTTTAATAATTAAAAATCCATCGGAAACTTTTTTTCTAATCCATATNCCATGTTTTGAAAGTGATACACTTTCTTGTTTTTTGTNCCCAAAATAATTTTGTTCTAAAAACTTATATTTATTGTTAGTAAAATTGGAAAAAGGGTTTAAGAAAACTNTTGAAAATATACCTATTGCNAAAACTGTAAAACAAATAGGAAATATTGTCTTTTGTAGTGATATTCCATTAGTCCTTACNATAACAAAATAATTATTTTGTCTCCATTTTATAAATGTAAAAATAGATGAAATTAAAATTGTAATTGGTAAAATNTTTTTTAGTGTATGTGGNGATTTTAAAAAAGACATATAAACNAAAGTNAAAATGTAGTTATTTTCTGCATTTACCGAGAAGTTAATTTTTTGGCTTGCCCGTCTATATAATTCAATAAAATCNATTAAGTAAATTAAAAACAGAAAAATAAATAATACNATTAAAATATTTTTGATATACAGCTTTGTTAAATATAAAAATAAAATTTTAGGATAATTATCACTGTCTATCATGATTAACTCTTTTTAAAGATTGAAAAATTAAATCTTTCATAACTAATAAATAATAATCCTGTTAACAATATTAAAGTTGGTATCAAATAAAACAACAAGATATAATCTGAATATTTAGTCAGAACGTTTTTGATTGAAAAAAGGAATATTTGAATAGAGAATATAATACTTATAATAANAAATTTTCTTAAAAAATTATCATATCTAGAATGTTGACTTCTTAAAAAAATAGATAAAAAAATTACACTAAAAATTAATGGGGTTAAACTAAANATGTTNCTTGAATGAGCTTCAGAAAGATAAATTCCTTTTGATTTAGGTTCATTTTTTGATTTAATTAATAACTCAGAAAAAGTAAATTCCTTTAAATCAACAACTCGAACTGCCTTAGGTTTTTTTNGAGATTTTTCTCTATTAAATGAAATTANATCTTCAGTAAAATTTATAGTTAATGGGTTAGAATTCTTTTTTGATATAATTTTAATACCATTAANAAGTTTGATTTTTATTGTATTGTTTTGAAGATTGAGAATTGCTTTTTTTGCAAATATGTCAATAGTTTGATTTTTAAATGAGTAATCTTTAATAAAAATTTTTTGAATTTCATTTCCTTTAATTGATTTTGCAAATATGGTTTTGTTGTCAAAATGAAAAAAAGTGCCTTCGTTAAATAAAATTTGTGGCTTTTTATATCTTAAGTTATCTTCATANTTTTTATAAAATGAATAGCTTTTGGGNAGCAAAAAATGAAAATTTAAAAATANAAATGAACTAAAAATTAAACTTAATATTATTATGGGAAAAGATAATTGAAGAGAATTTAAGCCTGATGATTTCATAGCAATCATTTCTTTATCATTTTCTAATTTAACAAATGTTAAAAAAACTCCAAAAAATACCCCAAAAGACACACTAATATAAAGCCATGATGGCATGCTGAANAGTGATAATTTTAAAAAATCNAAAAAACTACCACCTTTTTCTAAAATAAATTTTATTGATCTAAATGATTGACTTACCCAGACAAGACCAATTATGACTATAAAGGAAATAAATGTATTTATGATTGACATTTTAAAAATGTATTTAAAAATACGCATAANNTAATTTAACACTATTTTATTAGAAGTTATAGGGAAGAGTTATGATAAAAATTAGTAATTTGAATATTCAGTTTAACAAAAAAATATCTAAACAAGATTTAAAAAATAATGTTGTAAATGTTTTGTTATTTAATGGGTCNAAATCGTTTTTGACTAAACCATCTTGGTTAAAAAGNACTTTAGAAAAATTTTTAATAGATAATTCTGTATATAAAAAAATAAAAAAACCTTATTTATTTGATACTTATGAGGGACAATTTCTTATAGTGCCTTTAATAAAAACAACAGAATATAACTCTNTGAAATTAGAAAATTTGGGAGGTTCGATTTTTGATAAAATAAGTTCAGATATATATTCCAACATTAATTTTTTTATAGATAATGATTTTTATTCTTCAAATTTGTTAAGAGGTTTTTGCTTGAAAGCTTANAAATTTCAAAACTATAAATCTGAAAATGATAAGAGAAAAAACAAAATNATTTCAATTTTTTCTGANAATTATACAAATCTGAAATCAAGTTTTGAAATTGATATGGGTCTAATTGAAGGCATTTACTTCGCAAGAGATCTAGTTTGGAAGCCNGCAAATATTCTAAACCCTAAAACATTTTCTGAAGAGTGTAAAAAATTAAAGAAATTTGGTGTTAAAATAAAAATATTAAATGAGCGTGATCTAAAAAAAATTGGAATGACTTCATTACTTGCTGTTGGACAGGGGTCNGCACAGGATAGTTATGTTGTAACAATGGAATGGAGTGGTGGAAAAAAAAATGAGAAGCCATTGACAGTTATAGGTAAAGGNGTCTGNTTTGACTCAGGTGGTTTATCATTAAAACCATCNAAATCAATGGAAGATATGAAATGGGATATGGGAGGTGCTGCTACAGTTTCAGGTCTANTAGAAGCGGTCTCTAGAGCNAAACTTAAAAAAAATGTTATTGGAATTATAGGTTTGGTAGAAAATATGCCTGATGGAAATGCACAAAGACCTGGTGATGTTATTAAATCTTTTTCAGGAAAAACTATAGAAGTTTTAAATACAGATGCTGAAGGAAGATTAGTATTAGCTGATTTATTATCATGGGCAGAAAAAACAATAAAACCTGAATTNATGATTAACTTAGCTACTCTAACTGGCGCAATGATTATTTCTNTAGGNAAGGTAAGGGCNGGCCTATTTTCAAACAGCAATAAGCTAGCTAAAAAAATGGAGGAATGTGGTGAAAGAACTGGTGANAAAGTTTGGACAATGCCTTTAGATGATGAATATGATGAATTAATAAATACCGAAATTGCTGATATGAAAAATATTGGCTCTATAGGAGCAGGTTCAATAACAGCTGCTTGTTTTTTNAAAAGACATGTTAATAAAACACCTTGGGCTCATTTGGANATAGCTGGAGTTACTTGGTTGAACACTCCCACTTATACATCACCTTCTGGTGCTTCTGGCTGGGGAGTTAAAATGTTGTTTGAATTAATTAAAAATTTTGATTATAAAAGTTTTAAATAGGAGAAATTATGTCTACAGAAAAAACTTTATCAATTATAAAACCAGATGCTACATCAAGAAATATTACTGGTGAAATTAATTCTATAATAGAAAAATCAGGCTTATGTATTGTTGCTCAAAAAAGATTAAAATTAAATAAAGAGACAGCTGGAAAATTTTATGANGTTCATAAAGATAGACCTTTTTTTAATGACCTANTCAATTTTATGGNATCNGGCCCTGTAGTCGTTCAAGTTTTAGAAGGAAATAATGCAATAAGTTTATATAGAAAGGTAATGGGAGCAACAAATCCAGAAGAAGCAGAGATAGGTACTATTCGAAAGGAATTTGCGTTAAGTATAGAAGCTAATTCAGTTCATGGTTCAGATTCTATTGAAAATGCTGTTAAAGAAATTGCTTTTTTCTTTTCTGAAATTGAATTATTTTAAAATTAAACCAAAAATATNGCAAGTAATGCGATTATTATACATATTATTACAAATGAATATAAGGTGAATTTTAAAAAACCTTCATAGAAACGTTGGTTATCTTTTGTATGTTTATCTAATTTATTGTCCATTAAATTNTCTTTAATATGAAAAAACTACATTTTTATAATTTGAAAAAATCNTATTTTCAAAATTATCTTTTTTAAANAAAAAAGTCCAAATATATTTTTTTAAAACTTCAGGATAGAATAAATTTTCATATTTTTTTAAATTTGTTATTAACAANTTTTGATCAGTGTTNTTAATTTCAAAGGCAAACTGACCTAAAATTTTTCCAGAGTCTAAATTTTTGTCAACCAAATGCACAGTNGATCCATGCAATTTCATTCCACTTTTAATTACTCTTNTATGGGTNTTCAGTCCAGGAAACATAGGTAATAGTGAAGGGTGTATGTTTAAAATTCTATTTTTCCATANTGATACAAATTGAGGTGATAATACTCTCATAAATCCAGCTAAACATATCAAATCTATCTTATTATTAGTTAAATGGATCTGTACTTTTTTTTCAAANTCANTGATATTTTTNTTTGTTATTAACTTTGTATTATATTTTAATTTNTTTGCNACATCATATGCAATACAATTTTTGTTACATATAATTAATTGTAACTTTGCTGGAAAGTTTTCTTCTTTACTTGCTTTATGAAGTGCTAAAAGATTACTGCCAATGCCTGATGCAAAAATCGATAAATTAACTTTTTTCATAGTTAATTATTTTTATGGAATTTGTTTTTTTAACTTTTTTTCTCATTTCACCAATTACCCAAGCTTTGAATTTAAGCTTGTTNATATAATTTACAACATGTTGTGCATTTTTTTTGTCAACATAAATTAAGAGACCTATTCCACAATTAAATGTTTTAAAAAGTTCGNACCAATCTAAATTACTCTTTTCTTTNATCCATAAAAATAAAGGNCTTATATCAAAAGTAGAAAAATCTAATACTANTGTTAAATCTTCTTCAAAAGATCNTATGGGATTTTCTATAAGACCACCGCCAGTAATATGAGTAATTCCATGTAGTTTTAAATTCTTAGGTTTAAATTTTAATATACTAGAATAAATTGTAGTTGGCTTTAACAGTGTTTCAGCAATATTTTCATCATTATTAAAAGAGAACTTATCTTTAAGAATATTAATTGAATGGTAATTAATTAAATTTCTAACAAGAGANTAACCATTCGAATGAATNCCGNTGCTTTCAACTGCAATTACTATATCGCCATCTTTAACTAGAGAAGGCGTCAAAATTTGATTTCNTTCTACGGCTCCTATNGAAAAACCTGCAATATCAAAGTTATTTTTCACGTAATGACCNGGCATTTCTGCTGTTTCACCACCAACAAGAGCACAGTTTGCAATAATACAACCTTTGATAATACTCTTAATTATAGATTTTATTTGTTTTNCATCTAATTTTCCAACAGCTATATAATCTAAGAAAAAATGAGGCAACCCTCCCTGTGCCAAAATATCATTTACACACATTGCAACAAGATCAATCCCAATATTATCAAGATTTTTAGCTTCAAGTGCTAATTTTAATTTGGTCCCGACTCCGTCTGTTGAGGATAGTAGTAATGGATCAGAATATCCAAGTTTTTTTATATCTAAAANACTTGAAAAACTTCCAAAATTATCAATAACTGCTTCATTGAAAGTACTCATTATTTCTTTTTTTAAATCTTTTATAATTATANCAAATTTATCAATGTCGACTCCAGAATTCTTNTAAGTAATAGATTTATTTTTGATTTCTTTATTTTTCATCACAAATGGGTGTATAAATTTATTAGTTAATTATAATTAAAAAAAATGATATAAAATATATATAANTCTAATACCATGATATTTAAATTTATCTCAAAACTTTTTTATATAATNTTATTTTTTATTTGTCTTTTAGACATTAAATATCAAGCATTTGCATTTTCTGAACAAGATTGTAAAGAAAAAGCATTTTATATTAATGATGTAAAATCAGAAGCTAGTCATATTGATTTAACAAAGGCCAAATTAATAGCTGAAGAAAAAGGTCGATTAAAGGCTTTTAATAAACTACTAAGTAGGCTTACCTTAAGAAACGATATTAAAAGTTCTTATAAAATTGATTTAAATAAAATGATAAGTTTCATTAAAATAAATAGTGAAGCAAATAGTACGAATCGTTTTGTAGGGAGTTTTGATTTTTGCTTCAATAGAGAAGAGGTGGTTATTTTTTTTAAGAAGGAAAATTTAAATTTCGCAGAAGTATTTAGTTTACCTATTTCGATTTTCCCCATTTATTTAGGGCCAAACGGCCATGTTTTTTATGATGATAATGATTTATGGTATAGTTTATGGAAAGAATTTTTAAAAAAAAATGATAGTTTATTAAATTTTAAATTATCAACATCAAATTTGTTTTTTAAAAGGAGTATAAAAGGAGAAGATATATTAAAATCTAATAAAGAGGTTTTAACAAAAATAATCAAAAATGATAAAACTCAAAGAATTTTGATTGTTATTCTTCAGCCAAAAGTAAATCGAAAAGGAAAGTACCAACTTAAGATTTCTGCTAAGTTATATGATGAATTTGGTGAATTTGATCAAACTATTTTTTCAAAAGTAAAACTGTTTAATAATTACAAATTAGCTACTACTTTGAAAAAAGAAATTTTGTTGAAAGACATAAATGAATTAAGTTATGTGTTCCAGGAAAGTTGGAAAAAAAATAATTTTTTCAAAGAAGGTTTTATTAAATATATAGATATATTTATTCCAATTGAAAATATGCAAGATTGGTCTAGGTCTTTAGAACTTTTTAAAGGGCTTCCTTATATCAAAAAAATAGATATTATTGGTCTTAAAAAAGATGTTGGTAAAGTTAGCCTAGCATTTCAAGGAACAAACAATACTTTTTTTAATGTTTTAAATGAAAAAGGTTTCAAGTTAAAACAAGTTGAAGATGAATTTATTTTGATTAAAAAACAATGATAATAATTAAAGAAAATAGAAAAAATATTTTTTTTATAATTTGCTTAACAATTTTAACTTTGGGTGTTTTTTCATTTTATGAAATAACATATCCATTTGTGCTAGCTTTTATTTTGGCATATTTATTAAGTCCAATAAATGATAAGATAAATACTTTTATTCCAATTACAATTTCAAGTTTTATTTCAATCTTATTTTTTTTAATAATCACTTTCTTAACTATGTCTCTAGCAGTACCAATAATTTTGGCTCAGTTTGAAAAAGTTGTTATTTTTGCTCCAAAATATATTAATGAATTAAATGAAATTATTCTACCATATTATCAGTTAGTTTTTGATAATAAAGATATAAATCCAAAAAATCTTTTGGAGGTTGGAACTATATTTTTAAAAAAGATTGGAGATGCTGGATTTAACTTTTTTAAAGGAGGTGTTTTGATATTAAATAGTATTTTTGACGTTTTTCTCATATTAATATTAACATTTTATATGCTTTTAGAAATGAAAAATATAAAATCTTTTGTGTTTAATTTAACAAAAGATTCTAAATTAAACTTTTTTTCAAATATCTTGGAAGAAATTCATTTGACGCTATCGAATTATATAAGAGGTCAAATAATTATATGTATAATTTTGTCCATTTATTATTCTACAACATTATATTTAATTTCACTTGAATTTGGATTTATATTAGGAATTTTTATTGGTTTAATTTCATTTGTACCTTATGTAGGTGCATTTATAGGTTGTACTCTGGCTTTGTTATTAGGTTCAATGCAATTCGGCTATAGCTTCGAATTATTTGCTGTAGCTATAACTTTTTTAATAGGACAGTTTTTAGAAAGTTATGTTCTAACACCGAAATTTATAGGTGAAGCAGTAAAGTTAAATCCAATATGGATAATTTTTGCTCTTTCAGTTGGTGGGAGTCTTTTTGGTATTTTAGGTGTTTTAATGGCTATTCCAATGGCTGCAATAATTGGTGTTTTAGCTCGATTTATTTTTTATATAATTTTTGAAAAATCATAAAATGAATGGAATTTTGAATAGACAATTGGCACTGCCTTTATCATTTAGAATTGTGAACGATCATAATAATTTTATATTAAATAATACTAATAAAATTGCATTATCCTTAATTGATGAATTTGCTAACATTAAAAATTTCTCAAGAAAGTATAATTTCCCTGTTTTGATACTCCATGGCCCTTCTAGATCTGGGAAAACTCATTTAGCACATATATATAAACAAATCACGAAAGCGGAGTTCATAAACAAATTAAGCAGTTTTTATTTAAAAAAAGCTAAATTAGGACAATCATTTATAATTGACAATTTAGATAAATTAGAAGATTTGAATGAAGAATTTTTATTTTATTTTTTTAATGAAATCTTATTAAATTCTGGTTCTTTATTAATAACTACTACAAAACCAATCAATAACATTAGATTTAATTTACAAGATTTACGATCAAGGATTAATTCATGTATTAGCACCAAAATTGATTTGCCGGATGATGAAATATTGTATGCTATACTGATTAAAGAACTTGATGATAAAAAACTTTTTCTAAATGATAAAGCATGTATTTACATAATTAAAAGAATTAAAAGAAGTTATAAATCAATATTAAACTTTGTTAAATATTTAGATAGAATCTCTCTTGAAGAAAAAAAAGGTATAAACTTAAAGCAAATAAAAGATGTATTGAACATAGTTAATTTAGAAGTTTAATTTCTTTCTAGATAAATTTTATTTTTCTTAGAAACAAGTTTAAGTTTATTTTCAAAAAACTGTTCAATCTTCATTCCAAAAACCTGGTTTCTCCATCCTTCGAAAATTTTTGTTTTTTTATATTTCTTAAAATTTAATGCTTCTAAATCTGAAGTTGTCGCTATTAAGTTTTCACAAATATTTAATTCCTTTGAAATCAGTTTAAGAATAATTTTTGAGGAGTAAAAATTTTGAAGATCTTTATTCAGATTACGATTTGTTTGATTAATAATAACATCTTGATTACGTTCTACTAGAATATTGTCTAAAAAATCTATATCAAGTTTATCTAATTTTTTTTTAATTTNNAGAAACTTAAAACTTGAAGGNTTTTTTATTATTTTAATAATATCTTTGTCACTAATAATTAATTTTCTGCTTAAGTTTAAAGTCATACATTTTTGCTCTCTCCATTCACAGATTACNTTTAACTTTTTTAAATTTATATTTCTGAATTTAGATGGATAAATATTTTTCCAATAATTTTCTGGTTTATTAATGTAAAGTTTTTTATTTAGATAAAGTTTTGATTCTTCTAACGCCCATTCATATCGTTTGTTTGATTTTAAAATTGGTTCTAATTTTAAGTATAATTTTCTTAAATAATAAACATCATTTAAAGCATAATTTAACTGCTCTNTTTTTATTGGTCTAATATCCCAATTGNAGTGTTGATAAGTTTTGTCTAATTTATATCTNAAAATNTTAAACACTAGTTTTTCATAACTAATTTGATACTCTTGGCTTATAAAAGAAAAAGCNANTTGCGTATCAAATATATTCAGAGGAAGTGAATCAAATAAATTGAAGAAAATTTCTAGATCTTGCCTTGGTGAATGGAAAATTTTAATAATAGTCTTTTTTCGAAGTACTTTTTTTAAAAGTAAAAGATTTTTTATTTTAAATGGATCTATAGCATAACAACCTCTTGAAGTGCCTAATTGCAATAAGCACAATTTTGGATAAAAAGTATTGTTTCTTACAAATTCAGTATCAATAGTAATCAATTCTTCAGTTAAACAAAAATCAATGATTTTTTTAAATTTATCATCACTTGTTATAAAATTTTCTTCTAAGAACATATATTTTAATTTAATTATTTGAATAATTTTGCTAATTTAAGTTATGAAAAAAATATTAATATTAGGTTTATTAACAATTTTACATTCGTTTTTATATTTAAAAATAAGTGTAGCATCAACTATTATCTCTCATAAAGCATATTATGATTTAGAATTTTTAACAAATGAGACAACTTCAAGTTTAGAAAGTGGAAAGGGTAAGTCGACATTTTTTTTAAAAAAAAAATGTAAAGGTTGGGCTCTNAAAGAAACTTTTGCTATTTCATTTGATTTAATTAATAAAAAAAAATCAAAGAATTTCTCNACATTTACGTCATTTGAAGATCTCGAATCAAAAAATTTCAGTTTTGAGCACATGGATAAAAGTGANTTAAATGAAAATATTTTTTACTCTGGATTTGTTGAAAAAAAAGAANCTAGNCTCGAGGGTTTAATATTAGACAACAAAAATAATAAATTTTATTTTGANGAAAAAATTTTATTTCCAACCGAACANCTAAAAACTTTACTAAAAAATGCAAGAAATCAAAAACAATTTCTGACTACTAAAGTTTTTTTTGGAAGTGACAAAGATAATCTGGTTAAAATTGTATCTGCTTTTATCGGAAAAAAAGTTAACACAACTTTTNCTAGTAAAGAAAAATGGATTGATAAAAAGGTATGGCCAATTCAATTGGCGTTTTATGATATTAATCAAAAACTNCCTAATCCAAAAACTATAGTCGTGGCNCATGTTGATCAAAATGGNATTTCTCACTATTATGAAGTTNACTATGGAAGTTANAGGATGAAAGGGANATTAAANAAGATTGAAAAAATAAAAGATGAAAGATGTTAATTATTTAATCTTAGCTTCCTTAAATATGACATGCTTTTTAACTTTAGGATCGTACTTTTTAAATTCCATTTTGTCAGGCTTAGTTCTAGGGTTTTTCTTAGTAACATAGTAAAAACCTGTATCTGCTGTGCTGACTAGTTTTATCTGAATTGATGCTGGTTTTGCCATAANNTCTCCTNATNACTNANNATGTTTAATTAGCATGATTGTCAACCACAAATATTTTTAAATATGCNTACAATAACTTAGTAGTACTTTACCTTTTAAAAGGTCTACTTCTTTAANATTAATNACTAATTGCATNCCAATTTGAAAAAGGTAAGNTTTACCTTTTAAAATTTCTTTTTTTTCATTAAAAAAATAATAATCTTTAGGAAGTAATCTTTTNGGAATAAAACCTTCGCTTTTATAGTCATCAAACTTAACAAATATTCCAAAACTTTTTACAGAAATTATTTCTCCTTGAAAATCTTGGTTTGTTTTTTTNGANTAGATTAAAGCTATATATCTATCTACAGTGTTTCTTTCTGCNATGACAGCAGTTCTTTCTGTATTTGAAATGTGATCACATATTTCTTTTAAATTNGAATTGCAAGTTTTCTTACTAAACTTTTTGCTTAGTATNTCNCTTAACCTTCTATGCACTAATAAATCAGAGTATCTTCTTATAGGAGAAGTAAAATGGACATAGTTTTTTAAAGATAATCCAAAATGTCCTTTATTCTCATTATGATANTTTGCTTGAGACTGTGATCTTAGAATTAATTCGTTAATCTTTATAAAATCTTTACTGTCTGAAGAATGTTGAATAATCTGATTAAATAAATTTCCAGTTATCTTGTTATTTTTAAGTAATTTATTGTAAGGCTCACCAATACAATTGATTAATGATAAAATTTTCTCAGGCTTTGGTCTTTCATGAATTCTGTAAGGGTTTTCAGNATCAAATTTTTGTAGCTCCTCAGCAGCACATTCATTAGCTAATATCATTAACTCTTCAATTATTTGTTGACTTTCGGATTGNTTTNTTTTTTTTANTTCTNTAGGGTTTCCTNGTTTATCAAATANAATTTTTGTGNCACTAATTTTTAGGCCTAATGCACCACGANTTATACTTTTTTCTTTGAGTTTTTTATAAATATTATANAAATTTTTAATGTTTAANATTATATCATCATNAATAGTATTATTTTTNATAAATTTACTTTTAATCAAATTGTTAATTGCATCATAAGTAAATCTTTTTGANGACTTAATAATAGATTTAAAAAAATTGTAAGATAATCTATTTCCATTTTTATCTAATATTATCTCTAATGAAAGACATAAACGTTCCTTATTTTCTTTTAAAGAGCATATATCATTTGATAATTTTTCTGGTAACATTGGTATTACAAAATTAGGAAAGTAAATAGAATTACCTCTTTCTTTTGCATGTAAATCTAAATTTGAATTTTCTTTTATATAATGTGAAACATCAGCAATACTAATTATTACTTTCCATGTTTCATTTTTAAGTTTTTCAGCAAAAACAGCGTCATCAAAATCTTTTGCATCATCACCGTCTATTGTTACTATAGATAATTTTGTTAAGTTTGATCTATTGTCTGTTTTAATAAATTTTAATTTATTGCTTTCCTCTAAAACTTCATCAGGAAANGTNTCTATTATATTTAAATCATTAATTTCAAGCATAGGAAAAAAATTATTGATATTAAAATTTGGATATATTCTTTCAAGTTCACATTCTTTAAAATTTTGATTTTTTGAACTANAAATTTCTTTTGTNTTTATAATTGCTTNAACTTTAATNTCACTTGNNAACGAAAAATTTNTTATAAAATAATCTTGTTGATTAATAGAAAACAACTTTTTTATTCTTATAAAGTCGGGAGATATTTTTGTTACAACTGCAAAAAAAGAATNTGATTTTTTNATTTTTTTTAAAATTTTAGTATAAATTATTTTCTTGTTTTTATANTTTATAATTGATGAAATAGTATCACCAATTTTAACTGTTAGGTTATTGCTATTAAATGGAATATAAATTTTCTTATTTCTTGATTTCGAATTTATTATTTGAGCTGTACAATTCCCATCATTATCAATATCTAAAATCTTAAGGAAATAATTTTTGATCATAATTATTAATTANTTTTTTTNTTTGATCTTAATTCTTTTTTTTCGATCAGCTCAATTGCTTCTTCAAGAGTGATTTCGTCTAGATTCATAGTTTTTGGTAATGTTGCTCTTANTTTTTTATACTCAACATATGGGCCATAACGTCCTTTTTTTGCAANCACATCACCATCATTATTAGGGTGTTTACCTAAACTTTTTCCACCNGGAGATTTTTCAGATATTAACACTACTGCATGATTTAAACCAATTGTCAGNACTGTCTCGTCATTTGGTAAGCTNACTGAATTTACATCATATTTTAAATAAGGTCCATATCTACCTATATTTGCTGAAATTTCTTTANTTGTTTCTGGATGATTTCCAATAATTCTTGGAAGTGATAACAAGAGAATAGCTTTTTCTAAGTTTATATCTTTAGGATTCACTAATTTAGGTATACTTACTCTTTTTGGTTTTTTAGTTTCACCTAATTGAACATATGAACCATATGGTCCTTTTTTAATAAAAATANCTTCTTTCGTTTCTGGATGATTCCCAAGACTAGTGTCAAAATTAGTTTCTTCATCAAACCCAGGGTTTTCATCATCTTTCTTTGCAATTTGTTTTGTGTATTTACATTCAGGATAATTATTACAGCCAATGAAGGCACCGTATTTGCCAAGTTGTAATCCTATTTTGCCTTCTGAACATTTTGGACATTTTCTNGAAACATTAAACTCTTTATCATCATTTGAAAAAAACATTTGTTCTAATTCGTTCTCTAAAGTTTCCAATATTTCTGATCTTTCTAGATCAGTCATTTTATCTAGATGTNTTTTGAAATCTAACCAAAAATCAGATAATAATTCTTTGTAAGGTAACTTTCCATCAGAGATTTTATCCAAGTCTTTTTCTAATTTTGCTGTAAATTCATAGTCAACATATTTACCAAAAAAATTACTTAAAAATGCTGTTAGAATCCTACCTCTTTCTTCTGGAATAAGTTTTCCATTNTCTTTTGTTACATAATCTCTTTCAATTAAAACTCTTAAGGTAGATGCATAAGTCGATGGTCTCCCAATACCAAGTTCTTCCATTTTTTTTACTAAACTAGCATCTGTAAACCTAGGTGGTGGTAGAGTGAAATGTTGTTCATCCTCTAATTTTATTATTTTAAGGTTTTCCTTAAGCTGTAAATCTGGAAGAAGTTTATCCTCATCATTTTCTGCAGAAGTTGTTTTTTCATCAAAGCTTTCTTTATAAACTTTTAAAAATCCAGGGAAAACTATTTGAGAACCATTTATTCTAAAAGTTATAAGTTTATTTTCTGATTTAATATCAACGGAAGTCTTATCTAATTGAGCTGATGACATTTGGCTTGAAACAGTCCTCTTCCAAATTAGATCATATAGNTTTAATTGGTCTTGATCCAAGTATTTTGAAATTGATTTTGGTGAATAATCAAAATTTGTTGGTCTAATTGCTTCATGAGCTTCTTGTGCGTTAGCAGCTTTAGATTTGTAAAAGTTTGGNTTTTCAGGAATATAATCTTTGCCATATGTCCTAGAGATAAATTCTCTCACATTAGAAATTGCTTCTTGGCTAATTTGAACTCCATCAGTCCTCATATATGTAATTAGCCCGCTTGTTTCCTGATTTAAACTTATCCCTTCATAAAGTTTTTGTGCAACTCTCATAGTTTTATATGCACTAAACCCAAGTTTTCTTGATGCCTCTTGTTGAAGTGTAGAGGTAGTAAATGGTGGGATTGGATTTCTTTTAACTCTTTTCTTTTCAATATTTGAAATAGAAAAGCTATTTTGTTTTATTTCATTGATTATTTCTGTGGCTTCTTGTTTGTTTTTAATGTCAAACTTCTTAAGCTTTTTTTGATCAAATTCAATTAATCTTGAAGATAAATTATCACTATTAGAATTTTGAAATATTGCTGATATAGTCCAATATTCTTCGATATTGAATTTNTCTATTTCTAATTCTCTTTCGCATACTAACCTAAGTGCTACTGATTGTACTCTACCTGCTGACCTAGATCCAGGNAGTTTTCTCCACAAGATAGGAGAAATTCTAAAACCAATTAAATGATCTAAAGCTCTCCTAGCTAGATAAGCCTCAACTAATTCAGAGTTAATTTCCCTTGGNTTTTCCATAGCANTTAAAACAGAGCTTTTGGTAACTTCATTAAAAACAACTCTCTGTACCTGCTTGCTAGAAAGAACTTTTTTTTCATTTAATATTTCATTTATATGCCAACTAATTGCTTCACCTTCTCTGTCAGGGTCAGTTGCTAAGATTAAAGATTCAGCTTTTTTTAATTCTTTAATGATCCCACTGATAACATTTTTTTTATCTACAGGTTGATCCCAAGACATATTGAAGTCATTATCCGGCTCNACAGCTCCGTCTTTTCGAGGTAAATCTCTAACGTGTCCTATAGAAGCAACAACTTTATAGTTATTACCTAAATATTTATTTATAGTTTGAGCCTTCGCAGGTGATTCAACAATAACTAACTTCATTCAAACTCCATTTATTAATTTGCCAATTACCATTGGTTAAAAAATTTATCAATATTAATTTAAATTTTTTTTTCTTCTTGTTTTAAAATTCTTTTAATATTTTCTCGATGTGTGAAAAAAACAAAAATAGTTAAAAGAATTGTTAAGAAGATTAAATTTACATTTTCATATTTAAGAAATATTAATATAGGAAAACATTTTGCCGCGATTAAAGCAGACAAAGAACTGATCTTAAAAATATAAAATATTAAAATCCAAATGGCTAATAATAACACACCAATTAAAGGATCAAGTAAAAAAATAACTCCTAAAGATGTTGCCACACCTTTACCTCCTTTAAATTTTAGCCAAATTGGATAACAGTGACCTATAATTGAAAAATAGCCAAAAATTAAAATCATTGAAAATTGATCTAGATATAAATTAGAAGTAATTGTTAGAAAAAAAGGTATTTTTAATATTTTTAAAATTATAAGAAGAGGTATATAACCTTTTGAAAAATCTAAAATTAAAGTTAATAAGGCTAATTTTTTATTTCCAGTTCTAAGGACATTAGTTGCACCAATATTACCACTTCCAATAGTTCTTAAATCCTTCAAACCTTTTAATTTTGTTAAAATAAGTCCAAAAGGTATTGATCCTATAAGATAGCAAATAATTGATATAAATAAAATTAAGATAAAATCATAATTCATAAATTTAGACTATCGTATATTATTTCACCATCAATGATTGACATATAATTTTTCCCTTGAACTGGTCTTCCGTGGAAAGGTGTAGGAGATGTGTCTAAAAATTTTTTATTTAATATATATTGCTCATAAGGATCAAAAATAATGAAATTTGCCTTTTCATTTAATTTAATTTTTGGAATTTCAATATTTAATAATTTTGATGGGTTTAAGATTAATTTTTTTAAAATTTCAAGTATTGAAATTTCAGAGTAATTTAATAAATTCATTGTCATAGGAAGTAAGGTTTCTATGCCTGAAGCACCAGTTGATGCTGAAGAAAAAGGAAGTATTTTGGTGTCGTTGGACAGTGATTTGTGGTCAGAGGTAATTATATCTATTGTATTATCTACAATAGCATTTTGAACTGCCATTCTGTCATCTTCACTTCTAAGAGGAGGTGATAATTTAAATGATGTATCGTAAGTAGATAATTCTAATTCATTTAAACTGAAATATTGTGGAGAGGTATCGCATGAAATATTTNTATTTTTTAATTTTGCTTTTCTTATGACTTCGACTGTTTCTTTAGTTGAAACATTTGATATATGATAATGTGCACCAGTAAGTTCTGCTAGTCTNAAATCTCTCTCTACTATAATAACCTCAGCACATGCGGGNATTCCAACTAATCCTAATCTTGTTGAAATCTCACCTTCATTCATTTCTCCTTGAATCGTGGTGGAACTNCTAGCCGTAAGACCTGCAAGAGATTTGTCTTCTGGGTTTTGAAGAATTGGTTTNTTAAACATTTTAGCATAACTCATAACTCTTCTCATAACTAGAGAATCTTGTATACAGTTAGGTGCGTCAGTAAAACCAATCGCTCCAACGTTTGACATTAAACCTAATTCTGCAATGGCCTTTCCTTTTAGCTCTTTTGTTGCACCTCCGTAAGGAAAAAAAATTTTATTATTATTGATATTTGTTTTTTCAATCAAATGTTCTATTATAATNGGATTATCTAACAAAGGTTTTTGAAAAGGTAATATACCCATTTTTAATACGCCTGACTTTACAGCCGCATTTCTAAGTAATGATATNCTTTCATTATTAGTTTCATTTAAATAAACTCTTAAATCAAAAATACCAGGAGATAAAACTTTTTTTGAACAATCTATGTATCTAAAGCGTTTGTAATTAAATTCTTTTTTTTCATTATTTTTTTCTATANATGAAATAATTCCATTATCTATAATTACATTCATTAATTCATCTATATCTTGTAAAGGATCGATTACGCGAATATTATTTAGAAAAATAGGCTTATTATTTTTGTGCATTGTGAACTGCTTCAATTGTAGCCATTCTGATGGCAACGCCTATTTCAACTTGGGTTTTTATTAAACTTCTATCTTCGTTATCAGCCAGTGAAGATGCTATTTCAACTCCTCTGTTCATCGGACCAGGGTGCATTATAACTGCATTTTTATTTGCCATTCTTAATTTTCCCTCATCAAGGCCATAAAATCGATAATATTCTTGTTTTGAAGGCGATTCTGTTCCTGACATCCTCTCATTTTGTAATCTAAGTAACATAATTGCATCAACATCATTAATACCATCTTTTAAATTATAAAAACATTCAACGCCAAGAGTTTCTAACTTCTGTGGCATTAATGTAGGTGGAGCTATACATCTTACCTCAACCCCTAAAGTGGTGAGTAAATGGATATTTGATCTTGCAACTCTACTGTTCATTATATCACCACATATTGCTATTTTAATACCTTCTAATTTACCAAGTCTTCTTCTGATAGTGAGAGCGTCCAGAAGAGCTTGTGTGGGGTGTTCGTGCCTACCATCGCCGGCATTAACAATACTACAATTCAAATAATCAGAAAAAAGCTTTGGTGCTCCACTCTCTGGATGTCTAACAATCAATAAATTAGGCTTCATTGCACTTAATGTATTAGCCGTATCAAGTAAACTTTCTCCTTTTTTTATAGATGATTTATCTACAGAGATATTTATAACTTCTGCACCTAATCGTCTTCCAGCTAATTCAAAAGAAACTCTAGTACGCGTTGAGTTTTCAAAAAAAACATTAAGAATGATATAACCATCTAAAGTTTTTTTTAATTTAGATGCATCTAAATCAGCAAAATAATCAGCTCTATCNANTAATGAAATTATTTCTAATTTATTCATACCTTCTATTTTTAAAAGGTTTTTAGAGGATAGAGATGCGATAGGAGGAATAGAATTATTTATTTTATGAATCTTATTCATTAAAAATCAGTTTTTACTACCTTTTTTTTAAAAAGTCTAGTGCTGATTGTAAAATCCAACACNCAGCATGCTTATCAATATTTAAAGACCTTTTTTTTCTACTTACATTATGGGATATAAAAATTTTTTCAACAGCTTGTGATGACATTCTTTCATCTTGAAACAACAAAGGTATATCATTAAGTTTTAAAAAATTTCTGAAAAATGTTTCAACAGACTGACATCTAGGTCCTCTAGTTCCGTTCATGTTTAACGGCAAACCAACAACTATCCCTCCAACATCATTTTCTTTGATTATTTTAATTAATTCATCAAAATCATATTGTTGTTTTTTTCTTACTATTGTTTTTAATGGCGTAGCTACAAAAAGTTCTTTATGAGATATTGCTATACCTATATATTTTGAACCATGATCAATACCTAACAAATTTCTGTAATTTTTTGTACTCAATAAAAAATCTTCATGCTTGCAGATAGGCATAACAGATGTTATCAAAAAATAAAAAATTTAAAATCATTAAAATTATGAGAAATAATAGTAAAATTGATTTGGAAACTTTAAAAAAGCTTGGAAAGTTATCGAGACTTCCAATCACTGAAAAAAAATCAAACAAATTAATGCAAGACTTAAATCAAATTATTGGGTTCATTGAACAACTTAATGAAGTTGATACAAATAGCGTCAAACCATTAAGTTCAGTTACAGGTCATGATTTGCCTATTAGAGATGATAAGGTAAATGATGGGGGTATCAATGAAGATGTTTTAGAAAATGCACCTGAAATGAAAAGTGGATATTTTGTTGTTCCGAAAGTTATTGAATAGATGAAAGAAAATTTATTAAGACTTAGCATTATCGAAGCTCTAAGCTCTCTTGTTAAAAAAGAATTTTCAACCAAAGAGTTTGTTGAAACTTACATTGATGCTATTGAAAAGACTAAAAATTTAAATATGTACCTAACTACATGTTTTGATAAAGCTATAGAAAATGCAAAATTTTCTGATCAAAATTATTCTAATGGTACTCAAAGGTTACTAGAAGGTATTCCTATTGGGGTAAAGGATATGTTTTGTACAAAAGGAATTCAAACTACAGCTTCTTCTAAAATTCTTAAAAATTTTACGCCTACGTATGAAAGCACCGTGACAGATAATTTGTGGAACCATGGGGCTATCAATTTAGGTAAATTATCATGCGATGAGTTTGCAATGGGGTCTAGTAATGAAACTGCAGCTTATGGTGAAGTGGTAAACCCATGGAACGTTGAAGAAAAAAGAACTCCTGGAGGATCATCTGGAGGCTCGGCTGCAGCCGTTGCTGCCAAAGCAGCTTTGGCAACCATTGGCACGGATACAGGTGGTTCTATTAGACAACCAGCTGCCTTTTGTGGTGTGGTTGGCTTAAAACCAACTTATGGAAGATGTTCAAGGTGGGGAATTATAGCCTTTGCCTCATCCTTAGATCAAGCAGGACCTATTACTAGAAATGTATCTGATTCAGCTTTAATGCTTCAAGCTATATGTGGTCATGATCCAAAAGATTCAACTTCATCAAAAAATAATGTTCCAAATTTTTATGATGAACTTGGCAAAAGTGTAAAAGGATTAAGGATTGGTATTCCTGAAGAATATAACAGCAAGGGGATTTCATCTGATATATTAGATGCAAAAGAAATGACAATAAATTTTTTAAAGGATAGTGGTGCAGAAATTAAGTCAGTGAAACTTCCTTTAACTAAATACTCTTTACCTGTTTACTACATAGTTGCTCCTGCAGAAGCCTCTAGTAATTTAGCTAGGTATGATGGTGTAAGATATGGAGCTAGAGTAGATGGTGAAAGTCTAGACGAAATGTATGAAAACACCAGA
>NZIY01000022.1 GCA_002691795.1 SAR116 cluster bacterium | reverse complement strand
TTAAAATAATTGTCCATATTTTATATTATCATATTTTTTATATTAATTAAATTAAAATGTAAATTATTGTTAATTCAATATTTTTTTTCAAAAGAATATTTGTAAAGGAATAAAGGTAATGACAATAAATTCGTGTAATGATAAATTTTCTTTTTAAATAATGGGGACGTAAATGGATGATTTATATATTAACGCTGCATTCTACAGAGGTAATAAAAAATTTTCTGTAGAAAAAATTAAATTCAAAAGACCATTGCCTAATGAAGTAGCGGTTAAAATTTCATATGTCGGTATTTGTGGAACAGATATGCATGTTTTTTCTGGTCATATGGATGAACGAGTAGGATTTGAAAGAATTATTGGTCATGAAATGTCTGGCTATGTTGAGGAAATAGGTGATGAAGTACTTGGGTTTGAACTTGGACAACCGGTTGTTGTTAGACCTCTTGATCATTGTGGAAAATGTCCTGCATGCAAAGCAGGTCACGAACATATTTGTCATAATTTAAAATTTTTAGGTTTGGACACAAATGGAGCACTGCAAGACATTTGGAATGTACCGGCTCATACTTTACATGGACTTCCAAATAATCTTAGAATGGACCATGCAGCTCTAATTGAACCGGTAGCAGTAGCTTGTCATGATGTAAGACTTTCTCGATTAAAAAAAGGGGAAGATGTTCTAGTTATTGGTGGTGGTCCAATTGGAGTCTTAGTGGCAATGGTTGCCAAACAAACTGGTGGTAATGTAATAATTTCAGAGGTTAACCCTTTTCGTTTAGAAATAGCTAAGAAATTAGGTTTTAAAACAATTAACCCAAAAGATAAAAACCTTGTTGAGGAAATTAATTATGTCACAAGTAATAAAGGAGCTGATGTTATTTTTGAAGTTTCTGGTTCTCAAGCTGGCGTAGATAAGATGACAGAATGTGCATCAACTAGGGGAAGAATAGTAATGGTCGCTATTCATGCTGAAAAACCAAATATTGATATGTTTCGTTTTTTTTGGAGAGAGCTAGAATTAATTGGTGTTCGTGTTTACGAAAAAGAAGATTATGAAAAAGCTATCAAAACTCTAATTACAGGTGACATAGATACCGAAACTATTATCACGGATGTAAGAAATTTGAAAGAAGTTCAGAGCGCATTTGATAATTTAGCTAAAAGTCCAGATGCACTCAAAAGTCTCATCAAAGTAGGAGGATAATACATGTCAATTTTAAAAATTTTTGATTTAAGTGGAAAAACTGCATTAGTAACTGGTTGTAGTCGTGGTATTGGTAAAGGAATTGCAGCAGCTTTGGCCAGAGCTGGTGCAGATATTATAGGTGTCAGTGCTTCATTACAGTCTGGGAGTGATATTGAAAAATCTATTCAAAAAATTGGAAAAAAGTTTCAAAGTTACAAAGTTGATTTTTCTAAAAGAAAAGAAGTTTTAAAATTTACAGAAAATTTAAATAAAGAATCAATAATACCAGATATATTAGTTAATAATGCAGGTACGATTAGACGAAAACCAGCTGAAGAACACTTATCTGAATGGTGGGATGAAGTATTAGAAGTTAATTTATCGGCACAATTTGTGTTAACTAGAGAAATAGGACGTAAAATGATTCACCGGGGCTCTGGAAAAATTATTTTTATAGCTTCTCTTTTAACTTTTCAAGGTGGTATTACAGTTCCTGGTTATGCAGCTTCAAAAGGGGGAATTGGCCAATTAACTAAAGCTTTAGCAAATGAATGGGCTTCTAAAGGAATTAATGTCAATGCAATTGCTCCTGGATATATAGAAACTGATAACACAAAAGCTATACAAAATGATAAAATTAGATACAAATCTATTTTAGAAAGAATACCACAGGGAAGGTGGGGAACCCCTGATGATTTTGTAGGACCATCTATTTTTTTATCATCAGATGCGTCAAATTATGTCAATGGTGAAATTCTAACAGTAGATGGAGGTTGGATGGGCAGATAAATGTTGAATATTTTTTATTAAATTTAAAAACAGAATAAGTTATTCAAAAAAGACATAAATCACAATGTAACTAATTATAATAACTTTTCATACAGTTTTTAGNAATAGAGATTAAATAAGCTTAAAAATATTGAAAAATTAACTTTAGTTGACATATANTCTTATANTAAAAACCCAAATTATCAAAAAAANCTCATGAAAAGTATAATTCAATCACAAGGTATTCATCATATTACTCTAAATGGAGCTGACAAAAATACATCTATNAATTTTTGGCAGGAAATTCTTGGCATGAGGTTTATTTTTGAACAACCAAATCTTGATGATATGAANACAAACCACTTGTATTTTGATTGTGGCGATGGAAGAACTATTACTGTTTTTACAGATGAAAACCGTAATCCAAAAAAATCTAAATTAAAAAATGAAATAGGGTCTGTACATCATATAGCCATTTGGGTTAGTCAAAGTACAATTAGGATAGCACAAAAAAATTTATCTGATAATGGATACGCTAATACCGGNATNAAAGATAGAGGTTTTATGGATTCAATTTATTTTAGAGACCCATTAGGGCTTTTGATTGAATTAGCAAGTTATAAGTTTGAACCACCATTTGGATTTTCACATGCAAATGTTTTAGAAAAAGCGCATCGTTTAAGAATAAAAAGAGGTGCAGTAAACATTCAAGTTGATGATGTATCTTTAGCCATTAGAGAACTNAGTAAAAATAAATAAAATAATCATATAGTTAANATTAACTAAGCTTGAATTAAAGCATTTTCTCATTTATTTTAAAATNATGAAATGGGGNCCTGGAAAATTATTATTTATTCATATTTCTGAGAAAGCTTCCTCAGATATGATAGAATTAAAAGAAGCTANTTTANTAAAAGGAAAAGGGATTGTAGGTGATAGATACTTTAATAAGANTGGAAAATATTCTGATATACCTGATGTTAGAGAAGTTACAATTATTGAAAATGAAGTATTGAAAGCCCTTGAAGAAAATCAACCGCCACTTCAAGAGAGTCAAATTATTTTAAAACCTCATGAGCATAGGAGAAATTTGACAACTCAAGGTGTGCCTTTAAACTATTTAGTTGGTCAGAGAATACAGATTGGTGAAGTTATCCTTGAAGGTGGAAGATTAAACTTTCCTTGTAAATATTTATCTGACTTGCTTAATATGCCACTTGTGTTACCTCTTTATAACAGATCTGGTTTAAATTGTAAGATTGTAAAAGGTGGCATAATAAGAGTAAATGATGAGATCAATCTTTTGTAATTAATTTATTAAGACAATGCCAGTCAGATATTATAAATATTTAATAGCTATTATTGGTATAGTTATATTTCTTACTTTTAATACTACTGATATCAAAGACATATTTTCTTTAGATTATATTCAAAAAAATCTGTACAATCTTAATTTATTTTATGAAAAATATTCATTTTTGTTTATACTTATTTTTTNATTTGTTTACATAATTTTTACAGCTCTATCAATACCTGTTGCAACTATACTTTCTTTACTTGCAGGCTTTATTTTTGGTTTAAGTTTAGGAACTTTTATTGTTTCTTTATCAAGTACGATAGGTGCTATGTGTGCATTTTTAGTTTCTAAATTTATGTTTTTTAATTTCGTACAAGAAAAGTATAAAAAACAGATGGTTAAAATAAATAATCAATTTAAAAAAGAAGGAATATTTTATATTTTTGCATTAAGATTAGTTCCAGTTTTCCCTTTCTTTATTGTTAATGTTGTTGCATCGATACTACCTATTAGAACGTGGACNTTTTTTTGGGTTAGNGCTTTAGGNATGNTGCCTGCAACAATTGTATATGTTAATGCTGGAAGACANTTGTCTAAAATAAATACATTAAATGANATAATCTCTTTTGAAATATTAATTTCCTTTTCATTGATTGGAATTTTGCCATTACTTTTGAAAATATTTTTAAAAAAATTGAGAAGTATTTATTTAAATATTAATAATTGAGAAGTAGTAAAGTAGAAATAAATTTTTTTTGAAAGTCTCTAAATAAAAATTTGATAAACTACCATTTAAATATATCATTAGTTGAGGTGATTTATGAATTTAAACTTTTTATTAAAAAATTTTTTAGTTAATCAACACGATTTTAAAAGTCCAGTTGTTGTAACAGGTGCTGATGGATGTATTGGTAGTTGGGTTTTATCAATTTTAACCAAATCTAATATCCCTTGTGTAGGTTTTGATTTATCAGAATCTAAAAGAAGATTAACTTTGATTTTAGGAGAGGAAGCTGAAAAAGTTCAATGGGAAAAAAGTGATATTACACAGTATAAAAAATTCCTTAATTTACTAAAAAAATATAACCCTTCTGCAATAATTCATTTAGCAGGATTACAGGTTCCATTTTGCGCGGCGGATCCTGCTTTAGGTGCAAGAGTTAATGTGGAGGGTACAATTAATGTTTTTGAATCAGCAAGGACAATTGGATTAAAAAAAATTGTATATGCTTCCTCTGTCGCATCACTAGGCATGCCTCCTGGAGGAAAATGGAAAGAAACATTATATGGTGTTTACAAACAAGCTAATGAACATACAGCTTTTGTATATAACGCTGACTGGAAAATACCATCTGTTGGAATTAGACCAAATATTGTTTATGGTTTAACTAGAGATCAAGGAATTAGTTCTAAGAATACTATTGCAATTCAATCAGCTGTGCTAAATGAAGAATATAATATACCTTACACTGGAAATTATAGTTGGTTATATGCTGGAGAAGCAGCTGCAGCATTTATATACTCAGTTATGAAAGAACATAATACATCTCATGTATTTAATTTAAATGGGCAATGTGAAACTGTAGAAAAAGGAATTTCTATCATTAAGTCTTTAAAACCAGAAGCGAAAGTATCTTGTTCTGGAGAATCTTTTCCATTTCCCTCTGACTTAAGTGATGAACCGCTTAGAAAAGTAATAGGTGATTACCCAACTTATTCTATTGAGGATGGTATTACTGATACTTTTAATTCATTTTTAAAATTAAATGAATTTGGACTTTGTCCAGAAATTAAAATGGTATAGATCAGTGCTTGTATCAAATAAACAAATAGACTCTTACCAAGAACATGGAGCAATACTTCTAAAAGGTGTGTTTATCAATTGGATAAAAACTTTGGAAGTTGGAATTCAAAAACTTATGAGCAATCCTAGCCCAAGAGAAAGGTCTTATTTTCCTGAAGATGGATCTGCTCAATTTTTTCAAGACTTATGTAATTGGGATAGAATTGATGAATTTCGAGATTTTATTTTTAATTCAAATATATCAGAAATATCATGTAATTTAATGAATTCTAAGATTGCTCGGTTTTTTCACGATCACATTTTAGTTAAAGAGCCTGGTTCATCTATAGCAACACCATGGCATCAAGATTTGCCATATTATTCTGTAGATGGAAAACAGAATGTTAGTTTTTGGATTCCTCTTGATCCAATTAAAAAAAAAATATGTTTGAAGTGCATTTCAAAGTCTCATTTGACGGGCAAAATTCATAGGCCAAAAAGATTTAATGGAAATGATTTATATAAAAATGATAATACGGATGAGTTACCAGATATAGAAAAAAATATTAATACTTACAACATACTTTCATGGGATATGGAGCCTGGTGACGCAATTGCTTTCGACTTTAGGGTAATTCACGGTGCTGCAGCTAATTCAAATAAAAGTTTAAGAAGAAGAGTTTTTTCAGCTAGGTGGGTTGGAGAAAAAACTAGATTTGTAAATAGAAATGGTAAAGGCTCCCCTCCATTTGATCATTTAAATTTAAAAACTGGAGATGAACTAAATGTTGATGATTTTCCAATTGTTTACAAAAATTATTAAGTTAAATAAATGAGTATAAGTTATGACACTGATTAAAAAAGTTGAATTACATGAATTTAAGTTTCCTATTAAAAATTTGGGTAATTTAACTGGTGCAGATACTGTTGGTGCAGTTGGGTATTCCAAAGGTGAAATTACTGAAATAAAAAAGTTTGGAATTAAAATTATTTCTGAAGATGGAATTGTAGGTGAATATGTTACCCATTGGTGTTCAACGGCGTCAACCTTTGCTCAATCATGTATGCTGGCACCTAAGTTATTAGGTAGGCATGCTGAAGAAAGAGAGGGCATTTATGATGATTTCAAACGAGAATTAAGACAATTTGATCACATGGGTCATGGTCCTATTGACATAGCTTTATGGGATTGGCTTGGTAAAAAATTGAATTGTTCTGTGAAAAGCTTATTAGGAGGGTTTAAAAATAAACTACCGGCTTATGCGAGCACCTATCATGGAGATAGAAATGGTGGTTTAGATTCTAAAGAAGCTTATGCAGAATTTGCTGAAAAATGCCATGATATAGGTTACAGAGCATTTAAAGTTCATGGTTGGAATGATGGTAATGTAAAGGAGGAAATTGATAATATACTTTATCTTGCGAAAAAAGTAGGTCATAAAATGACTTTAATGTTAGATCCGGCATGTGAGTTAAAAACTTTTGCTGATGCATTGTCAGTAGGCAAGGCGTGTGATGAAGCCAACTATTTTTGGTTAGAAGATCCTTACAGAGATTCTGGTGTATCAGCTTTTGGACACAAAAAATTAAGAAATTTTATAAAAACTCCTATTCTTCAAACTGAACATGTAAGGGGTTTAGAACCAAAAGCTGATTTTGTTTTGTCTGGCGGTACTGATTTTTTGAGAATGGATCCAGAATATGATATGGGCATAACTGGTGGAATGAAAATAGCCCATTTAGCAGAAGCCCTTGGTATTGACGTTGAAATCCACGCTTGTGGACCAGCCCATAGAATAATGATGTCAGCTATAAGAAATACAAATTATTATGAGGTGGCTTTAGTTGGTCCTGATTGTGATAATGCAATTCCTCCAGTTTATAAATGTGGATATAATGATATGATTGATTGCGTTGATAGTGAAGGTTATGTAACTGTTCCAAATGGCTTAGGGCTTGGAGTAATTTATGATTGGAAATATATCAAAGAAAACTTAACTAATAAAGTGACATATGAATAAACCTTTATTAATTTAAAGAGTTAAGAGTTTTAAAATTAATAAATAATTGTGTAAAAATTTGCCTTTTAATGCTGTTTTAAATTTTTGGTTTTCTGAAATTTCTCCAAAGCAATGGTGGAAAAAAGATAAATTTTTTGATCAATTATTAATAAATAGATTTTTAAACTATCATATTTTAGCTGTTGAAAATAAATTAATTAATTGGAGATCTTTATCTAAAGGAAGATTGGCTGAGATTATATTAATTGATCAATTTTCCCGTAATATTTATAGGAATAAACCAGAAGCTTTTAAATATGATTATTTGGCATTAGAGTTAGCTAGAGATTTATTATTCTTAGGATTACATGAAAAATTAAATAAATTTGAAAAAGTTTTTGCTTTTATGCCTTTTATGCACAGTGAAAATATAAATGATCAAATTATATCTTTGAACCTATTTGGTGAATTAAATTTAATAGAAAATTTTAGATCTGCATTAAAACATTTTATTATAATAAGAAAATTTAATAGGTTTCCACATAGGAACAAAATACTAAATAGAATTTCTACTGTAGAAGAAATAAATTTTTTAAAATCTACTGGGAATTCTTTTTGATGACTTTTTATTTGGCTTATGGATCTAATTTAAACTTCAATCAAATGAAATTTAGGTGTCCTAAGGCTAAACTATTATTTAATAAAAATGATAATATTGTTAAAGATCAAAATAGTTTTCTTCCTATTGATTTGTAGAAAATTACCAAAAATTGTAAAAAAAATTAGATGCTTATGAAGATTTCCATAAGCTATATTTTAAAGTTTATTTCAATATTTATTCAATAATTACAATTGTATATATGATGAATTTAAACTATATACTTAAACCTTCTAGATCTTATATGAACATACTTTACTAAGTATATAATGATTTTAATTTAGATACTTATTATTTAAAAAATATTTAATTTTCATTTACAAATTTTGNGAATAAATTAAATTAAAAATNTTGGAGTTTAATATGATTAAATTTATTACTGGTGTTGCAATAGGGATAGTTTTAACAACATATTACCCNCAAATTTCAACTTCAGTAAAGNATTTGTTTTTAGATAGTGGTGCTCGGGATACTATAGTTGAAACNTTAAAAGAAGTTAAATAAATACTCAATAAGTAACATATAAAAAATAATTTAGAAAAGGCCAAAAAATGTATATACCTCCTAAAACTTGGGAATGGAACAAAGAGAATGGTGGAAAATTTGCAAAGATTAATCGTCCTATTTCAGGGGCTACTTTTTCAAAAGATTTACCAATTGGCAATCATAAAATTCAATTATATTCTCAAGGGACACCCAATGGTATTAAAGTTACAATTATGCTTGAAGAGTTATTAGATTTAAAAATTTTAGATGCGGATTATGACGCATGGTTGATCGAAATAAGTAAAGGTGATCAATTCTCATCTGGCTTTGTTAANCTTAACCCTAATTCAAAAATACCGGCATTGGTAGATTACAGTCATTCCAGACCGATTAAGGTGTTTGAATCTGGTTCTATTCTTTTGTATTTAGCTGAAAAATTTAACCATTTTTTACCTACTGATTTTGAGAGTAGGGTAGAATGTCAAAATTGGTTGTTTTGGCAAATGAGTAGTACTCCATATGTTGGTGGAGGTTTTGGTCATTTTTATAATTATGCACCTGAGAAATTTGAGTATCCAATTGATAGATTTACTATGGAAACAAAAAGACAATTAGATCTTCTGGACAAACATCTGTTAAATAACGAATATATTTGTTCAAACACTTATTCAATTGCAGATATAGCGATTTGGCCTTGGTATGGACAACTAGTTTTAGGAAAATTATATTCAGCTGCTGAGTTTCTGGATGTTTCAAAGTATAAAAATGTATTGAGGTGGGCAAATTTTCTAAATGAAAGACCTGCTGTTAAAAGAGGTAAAATTGTAAANAAGTTAAGTGGTAATCCGGATTACCTTTTAAAAGAAAGACATTCTGCCGATGATTTTAAAAAGATTAATTCCTAATTCCCACCCATTATTTCTAAAGTTTTAATAATATCATTAATTTTATTATAATCTTTAATTTGTGTTAAAGTATGATTTCTACTTTTAGGAGTTTCATTATATGGTTTAAAAATGTTGTAACTTTTTTCTTTATAAGACAAAATTATTGTCTNAAGTAGTTTGTCTATTNTATCATTTAGTGAAGAATATATACTTCTGTCAACATTNTCATCTTCACTAATNAATTGATTAATCTGCAACAATTTTTTATTTATTAATTCGCTGTANTTTGAATTATAATTATTAGTTGATTTATATATAATATCATCTATTTCCAAATTAAGTTTATCAATCTCTGATTTTAATTTTGATTTTTTGTTTATATTTTTAATGTTATTTGATTCTGTTAAGANATATTTATCACTTTGATTCCCATNATCACTTTCATAATTATTTGAAATATTTTGAATTGAATTTTGTTGATATTGAATATTTGAAGTTTGATTTTTATCTATAACTTCNGGCACACAGTCACCATCTCCGCTTGATGGACATGACATTGTTGTTTTTGATAAAAGTATTATAAATAAAAAAATGTAAATATTTTTTCTCATATCATAATTACGGCTTTATTAATTAACTTTTAGCAAAGAGNAAATAGATTAATACAATATTTTTTTTCTTAATAGATAATATATANATCCAATGATCATTACATTCATCAAATTCCAACAAATACTATTTAGAAAACCTAACGTATAGGAATTTGTTAAGTCNTAAATTTTTCCTGACATCCAACCACCAATAGACATGCCTATAATTGTAAAGAAAATAATCAAACCTATTCTTTCTGCCGCATCCTTATTAGGAAGATACTTTTTAACAATTAATGCATAACTTGGTACTATTCCACCTTGAGATAAACCAAACAAAATTGATACANTATATAAAGCAATAAGACTATTAAACGGTATAAATAAAATTAAAGTAATTGTTTGTAAANTTGATCCAATCAATAATGTTTTTAATGGACCTATTTTATCAGCAATATAACCAAATACAATTCTACTTAAAACAGCACAAAACAACATTATTGACAAAATTTTTCCACCAGTAATTATACTTAATCCTTGATCTATACATATTGGAATAATATGGACTTGGGGAGTTGACATTCCAACACAACAACCAACTGAGGCAATCATTAACAATCTTTGAAACTTTTCGTTTGTTAAAGAAGTTGCAATGTTATCTTTAAAANTNTTTATTTTATTGAAAACTAATTTTTGATTGTAATTCATTCTAAAAATAAAAAATATTAGAATTGGAACGAAAACAATACAAACTGATGCAATGAAAATATGAGCTTCTCTCCATTTNTCTTCTGCCAAAAAAAAGGTTAAAAAAAATGGCCACATAGCACCAGCAAAATGCTGAGCACTTGCAGTTATAGATACAGCTAAACCTTTATTTTTTTTAAAAAAATAACTTATATCGTTCATCATTGGACCAAATAAAACTGCTGATGAAAAACCTAATCCAAATTGTATCAACGATAAAACATAAAAATTAGGAGAAATTATAGATANATAATAAAATATAATAAGAATTGTGAATCCAAAAATTATAGGCTTTTTTATTCCATATTTATCTGTAAATTTACCAATTATAATATTTCCGANNCCAAATCCAAACATTGTTAGAATATAAGGAATAGTTACAGAAGATCTGGTGATTTGAAATTCTTTTTCTATACTAGGCATGATCATTACAATTGACCACATTCCAATGAAACCTAATGTACATAATAAAAAAACTAGAAAAAGTCTTAACCAAGCTAGGCCAGAATCTTCCTGAACAATAATATTTCGCATAAATTTTCTTTGTAAATTAAATAAAATATCTTAACATATTTTAATGTTAACTAAACAGCAAATTCAAGATTATGAGAATAAAGGTTTTATAGTAATTGAAAATATTCTAACGAATAACCTTTTAAAAAAAACAACAGATATTATTAATAATTTGATTGAAGAATCTAGAAAAATAGAGACTAGTAATAACATTTATGATTTAGAAGATGATCATTGTAATACAAATCCCAGACTAACACGAATAAAACAACCACATCTAATAAATGACCACTTTCTTGATTTAATAAAAAATACTTCTATTACTGATGTACTAAAGGATTTGCTAGGAAATGATATAGTTTTAAAATCAAGTAAATTAAATACTAAGTTTGAAAAGGGTGGTGCAGCAGTAGAGTGGCATCAAGATTGGGCATTTTACCCACATACAAATGATGATGTTCTTGCTGTAGGAGTTATGCTAGATGATGTTGACTTAAAAAATGGTCCTTTAATGGTAATTCCTGGTTCTCACAAAGGTCCAGTTCTAAATCATAATAATTCTGATGGGATATTTTGTGGGGCTATAGACCCTGACGATAAAGATTTTAAANTAAACAATGCAGTTCCATTAACCGGTAAGGCTGGTTCTGTTTCAATACACCATGCAAGATTGCTTCATGGCTCTTCTATGAATTTAAGCGCGTCTAAAAGAATGGTTTTATTTTATGAATTGAGTGCAGCAGATTCTTGGCCTTTAGTTGGTGCTCCATCTTATATGAAATTTACATCTCCCGTGGATTTATGGAAACAAATGAATTCTCAAATTATTTCAGGTAATTTGTCATCTTGTCCCAGAATGGAAAAAATCCCTGTAAGAATACCTTTACCTCCACCAATTGATTATGGGTCAATTTTTAAAACACAAAAAACTGGTAATTCAAAATCAGCTTTTATTTAAGATTTATTTCAATTTTTTTAGGTTTAATTATTTCTGGGTCTTTTTTTATTAAATTTATTACTAACATTCCTTGGGAAAGTTTGGCCTCCACAACTTCTATCAAAGGGTCTAAATTAAATTTTTTCTCAAAAGATCTTAATGCAATACCTTTATGTATAACATTTTTTGTATTTTCCTGATTTTTTTTCCCTTTAATAGATAAAATATTATTCATATAAATTATATCGATTTCGTCATTGTCAAAACCAGCAACAGCTAAATGAATTTCATATTTTTTTTCATCAATTTTTAAAACATCAAAAGCTGGATAATTTTGATTTTTATTTTGATTTAATTTAGAAATTTCTTCAAACAACTCGTCAAAACCAATAAAAGATCTAAAAATTAATGGTGGTATGGAATTAAAGGACATGAAATATACCTGTTGTAAAAAATTTTAAATATACTATCTCTTGTTTATGTTTATCACAAGACACTTCAAAAAAATATTTATATTTACTATATGTATTCTTATTATGAGTCAGCCCTCTTTTGCTCATGAATGTCTTTTAAAAGACACAACACCGAAGGAGATAACTATATATAATACTTGTTTATCTCAACAAGATAGCAAAGTTAATTCATTAAAAAAAAAATATTATGAAATGGAAAGAACTATATCAAAACTTGAAAATGATAATATTATATTAAGAAATAAATTATTAAATTTTAAAAAAAAGATTTATGATCTTTTAAATAATTTTTAAAATAGTTTGATAAAACGATGAGGTGTACTTATGAATTTTGACTTAAATGGTAAAGTTGCAATTATTACTGGAGGTAATGGAGGCATTGGATATGCTATGGCAAAAGCCATTGGTGAAGCTGGTGCAAAAATTGTAATAGCAGGTAGGAATAAAGATAAAAATATTAAATCTGTTAATAGTTTGAAAGATTATAATATAAAAGTTATATCTGTTGAAATTGATGTTGATAACGAAGAATCTTGTCTTAAAATGATATATCAAGTAATGAGTGAGTTTGGAAAAATAGATATTTTAGTAAATAATGCTGGAACAAATATTAGAAAAAGACCTGAGGAATATTCGTTAGATGAATGGAAATCTATTATAGATACTAATCTTATTAGTATGTTTATATGTTCTAAGGCTTGCTATAAACATTTTGTTAAAAATAGATCCGGTAAAATAATTAATATTGGTTCAATGCATTCTTTGTTTGGTGCTCCATTAGGTAGTGCATATTCTGCGAGTAAAGGTGGCGTTGTACAGCTTACTAAAAGTTTTGCAAATACATGGGCACCAAATAATATTCAAGTTAATGCAATTTTGCCAGGTTATATCGATACAGAACTTACTAGAAAAGCACGGATAGATATTCCAGGATTAGAAGATAGAGTAAAAGAACGTACTCCTGCAGGTAGGTGGGGAGTCCCAGATGATTTAGGTGGCATTGCTGTATTTTTATCTTCTAAAGCTTCAGATTTTGTTACTGGAACTGCCATACCCGTTGATGGAGGGTACTCAATTAATGGATAATAATTGCTTGAAATATAATATTTTTTTTATAGTATTTAAATATGCCAGCTAGTATAGATGTAATCATTTTAAAGCCTACGAAATCTGCAATGCAGTCTGGAGTTGCAACAAACAAATTTTGGGTTTTAAAATATGTTAACAAATCTAAAACAAATTTAGATCCTTTGATGGGTTGGTCTGGGAGTGATGATACATCTAAACAGATTAATTTAAAATTTGATACAAAAGAAGAAGCTATTGATTATGCTGAATTAAATTCATTAACATATAGGGTTTTAAAAANTAACACCAAGTCTATTAAACCTAAATCTTATGCAGANAATTTTAGTTACAATAGAAAAGGTTTATGGTCACATTGACCNAAATTTTATTATAAACATAATATAATAGATTATTTATATTTTAAATNTATCGANTTANAATGACATTATAAANATCTATAAGTCAAAAATTTTAATCTTATTCACTTTAANTTTTAAAATGTTTTAATAATATTNTAAAAATGATTTNNTTAAATGTTCANTAATACTACTAAATATATATNTGTTAGGATTATTGATAACATATTATTAANACATTTAAAATGTATTGTTATGGTGAGCCAGAGAGGATTCGAACCCCTGACCTATTGCTTAGAAGGCAATTGCTCTATCCAGCTGAGCTACTGGCCCACAGTTTGTTTTAATTCAAACACAAATTAAATACAAGAGTTATATAAATNGTTTAATTTTTAATAATAAATACTTCGACTATTACAGGTTATTTTTTCAGGAATTTTGCTTTTATCCTCAATATCTAAGCCAACACTCAAAAATATAGGTGTTAAAATAGAAGTAACTTTATCTAAGTTCCATGCAAATTCTGTCGTTTTGAATAAAATTTTATCTTCCCATAGAGAATAAGCACCACTTTTCTGAGCTAAAACGTTACCAATAAATTTAAATTTACCGTCTATTCTTCGAAAAACAATGTCTGATGAATCATTAGCATTGCGTGAAAATATAAATTCAAATTTTTGTTTATTNACTTCATCTATGCAAATAAAACCAAAGTTTGGTAGAGATACTTCATGTGATTTTGCTATGTTATAAAAAAATAAAATAGAAATGAAAATCATCGGAATAAAAATTAGTTTATTTTTTTTTTTCATCTTTTATNACCTCATATTCACCCTCAATGACATCTTCATTTTTTACATTTGTCTTCATTGTATAATTGANATCTGAATTATCTTCCTTTTTGAAATCATCATTATATCTATATTTTGATTTTAGTTTCTCAATATTAAAGAAATTTATAAATAGTTTTGGAGTCATGAAAAGTAATCCAGGAATGCATATTAATAATGCTATAGTCCAATGCCAATCAAGGACATAAATCATTCCAAGNTATGACCCAATNTATAATGGAAGTATCACCTTGAAATATATAGATATTATAGTAATTAAAAGAGCTACTANTGTTCCATAGAAAAATTGAATTCCTATAAATCCCATTATAATATTAAATAATACAGATAAAAGACTTAGTAAAATGAATAATATTCCAAATTTTAAAATATTAAAGATATTCATAATTATTTAACTATAATAACCTCTCCAACAAATTTTTTTAANTAAAAATGTTTTTTTCCAGTCCAAAAGCATTTTTTTTTATCAGGGATTGCTTCAACAAAGTGTTTATTTCTTTTTAATTTAAATTTTTGATCACATCCCAATAAAGATAATATTAAANTAGAGTTTTGAAATTTAATTTTATCAGATCTTCCAGTTTTTATTTTAATTGTTTTAGTTTTAAAATTAAAGCATTGGCCAACTTTATTTTTTTTACAGTTAGTCTCANTACTTGATATATTTTTAATATTTATAGCAAATTCTTTTTTAAATTCAAATCCATCATCATCTAACATATTACAAATATCAGTAGGGGGAGTTTTTTTTCCAGAAAATTCACATTCAAACCAATATCCATTNAGAACAATGTTCTCTTTAGCTTGAATAATTTTTGAACAAANTATTATAGATAAAAATAATATTAATATTATTTTTTTCATTTTTTTCCTTTTCACACAAACATCNTGAACATAAGATAAAAATTATGATAATTAAACCTTTAAAAAAAAATACTAAATTTGTGGCCTTTATTAGTGGAGTAAATTTAAAAAATAAACTCTCCAAAAGTGANATATCAATTCTTCAGAAAAACATTGATATTTTCGGAGTACTTGTTTTTAGAAACCAACCTCTAAGTGATGATGAACAAGTACTTTTTTCAGAATATTTTGGTAAAATTGAACATTCAGGCAANAAATCNAATATTACAAAGGCAAGCGAAAGAAGATTGTCAACAAAATTAGCTGANGTATCNAATATTGATAAAAAATCAAATATTTTTAAAAAGAATGANCCTAGAAGAATATTTAATTTAGGAAACCGCTTGTGGCATTCTGATAGCTCTTTTAAAAAAATTCCAGCAAAATATTCANTATTATCATCAAAAACAATTGTAAAAAAAGGTGGAAATACAGAATTTTCTGACACAAGACTTGCTTACGAACATCTTGATAATGATACTCGAGATAAAATTGAAAATTTATATTGTGAACATTCTTTAATTTATTCAAGACAAAGACTTGGATTTGATATGGAAAAAGAATTAACTAAAACAGAAATTGTAAATTTTAAACCTGTGTTTCAGCCGATGGTTAGAAAAATTAAAGAAAATAATAGGAAAACAATTTATCTATCAAGNCATATTGGTAAAATCAAGGGTTGGATAAGNCCCGACACTATGTGTTTTGTAGATGANTTAATAGAATATGCTACACAAAATAAATTTAAGTATGTACATAAATGGAAAATTAATGATTTGGTAATGTGGGATAACCGTCAAACAATGCATCGTGTAAGATATTTTGACGATGTTAATGAAACTAGAGACATGAGAAGAACTACTATTGCAGGNGAAGAAATTCTTACTTAAATCTTTTTCGCATCTTTTTAAACGCTGAATTTACATCATTTAAAATATCTNCTTCATTTTCAATGCCTACATAAATTCTTAAATATTCNCCCTTGGGAATATANCTTGTTTTAATATTTCTCATTGTGTTTATTTCACTCATGGTCATTAAGCTTTCATATCCACCCCAAGATGCTCCTTTTCCAAATAATTGACAATTATCCGCAAAAAATTCAACCATTCTACTAGTTACATTTTCTCTGAACTCTATACCAAAGATTCCTGAAGCACCATTGAAGTCNCTTTTCCAAATATTGTGATCAGGATGACTTTTTAATGCGGGGTGATAAACTTTTTTAACTTCTTCTTGTTTGCTAAAATACTTACCAAGTATTATAGAGTTATCTTGGGATTTTTGTAATCTTAAAGGTAAAGTTCGTAAACCTCGTAATGCTAAATAAATATCATCTGGACCTACNCATTGACCTGAATTTCTTTTCCATCTATTGATNTGACGAAGATATTTTTTATTACTAACTGAAACTCCCATCATAATGTCTGAATGACCGCCAATATATTTGGTAATAGCTTCTACAACTATATCAACCCCAAATTTAAGCGCATTGAAATATAAAGCAGTCCCCCAAGTATTATCAATAATTGTAATTATTTTATACTTTTTAGCAATTTGAACAACTTTTTGAATATCAATTATTTCAAATGTGTAACTACCTGGACTTTCGAGATAGATAAGTTTTGTATTTGTTTTGATTTTATTTTCTAAACTTAAGAGATCTCTTGAGTCATAAAAATCATACTCAATATTTAATCTTTCAAATTCTTCTTCAACAAACCTTCTAGCTGAACCGTATACACAATCTGGAATAAGTGCATGGTCCATAGATTTTAAAATTGCCATAAAACTATTTGTAATTGCGCACATNCCAGATGGAGCTAAAACACATCCATCAGCATCATATAGATTCGAAATAGCTTGTTCTAAAGCATCNTATGTTGGTGTCCCATTTCTNCCATATGTATATTTTTTNCCAGTTCTATTTTTATACTCTTTCATGGATGAAGATAGAATAGTGCTTGCATGGTACACTGGAGGGTTGACAATGCCGTAATTATCTTTTGGAGTTAAGCCTGAATGAGTAGCAATTGTTTGAATTTTGTGCTTTTTTTTNATTTTCATTAATGTTTACCCTTAAAATTAATATTTTCCTTGAATATTCGTCAACATCATGTACAAAATTAACCATTAATTCATGAAATGTCATGACAATTTTTATGGAGGTTTAAAAATGAAAATTAAAACACTTATTGCAGCTTCTGTTGCAGGAGTGATGTTTGCAGGATCTGTTCTTGCAGGTACACTTGACGACGTTAGAGCACGAGGAAAGTTAAATTGTATTATTAATACAGGATTAGCTGGCTTTGCGGCTCCTGATGATAAAGGTAATTGGCAAGGTTTTGATGTTGATTTTTGTAAAGCTGTTGCAGCTGCAGTATTAGGTGATGCAAGTAAAGTGTCATATACNACTGCTACTGGTAAAACTAGATTTACAAAATTAGCCGCTGGTGAAGGTGAAATCTTATCTAGAAANACTACNTGGACTTTTTCTAGAGATGTTGATTTAGCTCAAACTTTCATTGGTGTTAATTACTATGATGGTCAGGGATTTATGGTTCCGAAAAAAATAGGAGTTAAGTCTGCTAAAGAATTAGANGGAGCATCTGTTTGTATTCAAACAGGTACTACAACTGAATTAAATTTAGCTGAATTCTTTGCTGGTAACGGAATGAAATATAATCCTGTTCCAATAGAAACAAACGCTGAAGCTCAAGAATTATACAAAGCTGGAAGATGTGATGTTTACACAACTGATGCCTCAGGTCTTTATGCAACCAAGATGAGCTTTGATAACCCTGATGCTCATATGGTATTACCTGAGATTGTCTCTAAAGAACCTTTAGGNCCTGTTGTNAGACATGGNGATGACCAATGGGCTGATGTTGTTTCATGGGTATTGAGAGCTATGATGTCTGCTGAAGAAAAAGGTATTACATCTAAAAATGTTAAAAAATTAGCAGGACAAGACAACAAAGACAAAGAAATTAATAGACTTTTAGGAAAAGATCCATTGCAAGGTCTATCAAAGCTTGGTCTTTCACCTGATTGGGCAGTTAATGTTATAAGTCAAGTTGGCAACTATGCTGAAAGTTTTGAAAGAAACTTGTATCCTTTAACAATCGTAAGAGGAATGAATGCATTGTACAAAGATGGCGGACTACATTACATTCCACCAATTAAATAATTTATAAATTATAACTTTAGAAAAACGCCTCTTTTGAGGCGTTTTTCTTATTTTGATGTAATTTTCGATTAGTTGTATTAATGTAGACTAGATAAATGTATATAAAATGATGCCTTTTGATGTTTTAAAAATTTGGAGAAACGAAAAATCACGTGAAATAATTGTTCAGATTTTAGTTTTAATTATATTTGGGTGGTTTATTTCATGGCTTGCTGGAAATGTATCTGGAAATTTTGATAGGTTAGGAAAAGATCTTAGCTTCGAATTTTTATTTATTCCTGCAGGATATGATATAAATCAATACTTAATTTCNTATAATAATAGAGANTCTCATTTGAGGGCTGCAATAGTTGGATTATTAAATACAGGTTTAGTTGCTGTCTGTGGCATTTTTATAGCAACTATATTTGGATTATTTTTAGGTGTTTTAAGATTATCTAAAAATTGGCTAGCTAGCAAAATTGCTTACTGGTATGTAGAATTTACAAGAAATGTTCCTATTTTACTTCACATATTNTTGTGGCACGGAATAATCATAAATACTTTACCACACCCTAAGCAAGCAGTTGATATGTTTGGGATTTCATTTTTAACAAATAGAGGATTTTATATACCAAAACCAATTGCTGAAGCAGGTATTGAGTTNTTTTATTTATTTTTTATAATTGCTATAATTTTTGCAATACTTTTTANAAANTTTGCTAAAAAAANACAAGAAGAAACTGGTAAACAATTGCCAGTATTTTGGATTAATTTTNTTGTAATANTATGTCTACCTTTTTTGGCTNTATCAATAAATAATTTTCCAGTTTCATTCAATATTCCATCTTTAAAAGGCTTTAACTTTAGAGGTGGATTACATCTTAGTCCAGAATTAATAGCGTTAACTTTTGCATTAGCAATATATACTGCTGCATTTATTGCAGAAATTGTAAGAGCAGGGATACTTGCTATACATAAAGGTCAAAGGGAGGCAGCTGAATCAATTGGTTTAAAACCTGAAAAAGTTATGAATCTTGTAATTTTACCTCAAGCTCGTCGTGTAATTATTCCTCCTTTGACTAGTCAATATTTAAATTTAACAAAAAACTCTTCCTTAGCGATCGCAATAGGTTATATGGATTTAGTTGCGACATTAGGAGGTATTTCTTTAAATCAAACAGGAAGAGAAATGGAAACTATGGTTTTGGTTCTTTTGATGTACTTACTTATTTCTTTAAGTATATCTTCTTTAATGAATTGGTATAATTATAAAGTTAAATTGGTGGACAGATAGATGTTTGACAAAAATAATTANATTCCTGGAACTCATCCAGATTTACCTCCACCTCNAGGAACTGTTGGGCTAATTGGTTGGATGAAAAGTAATTTATTTTCATCAATNAGTAATTCTATTTTAACTTTGTTATCGATTTACTTTTTATATCTNNTAATTGAAGGAGGTTTAAGTTGGTTTATGCTTGATGCAGTATTAGATGCAAATGATAAACCAAGTTGTAGAAAAATAGGAGATGGTGCTTGTTGGGCTGTTATAACAAGAAGATTTGATCAATTTATTTATGGTTTTTACCCATTAGACGAAAGATGGAGAGTAGATTTGTCTTTTTGTTTATTATTTATTGCAGCAGCTCCTTTGCTTTATCCTGANATTAAATTTAGAAGATATATTTTAATTTTTAGTTGTGTATACCCATTTATAGCATTTATTTTGATAAAAGGTGGTTATTTTAATCTATTAATGATTGAAACAAATCTTTTTGGTGGCGCTATGCTAACTTTAATAATTGGGGTTACCAGCATTGCATGTTCTCTTCCTTTAGGAATTTTATTAGCTTTAGGAAGACAATCTAGATTAAAATTAGTTAAGATAATTAGTGTATGCTTCATAGAATTTATGAGGGGTGTCCCATTAATTACTCTTTTATTTGTTGCATCAACAATGTTAAATTATTTTCTGCCTCCAGGCACTTATTTTAATTTACTTGTAAGAGTTATTATAATGATGACNTTCTTTTCTGCAGCATATATAGCAGAAGTTATACGAGGTGGTATACAAGCTATACCTAATGGTCAATATGAAGCTGCAAATGCTATTGGTTTAACTTATTGGCAAACCACAAGATTTATTACTTTGCCACAAGCTTTAAAAATATCTATTCCAGGAATAGTAAATACTTTTATTGGACTTTATAAAGATACAACTTTAGTTGTAATTATAGGTTTGTTAGACCCATTAGGGATAGGTAGGGCGGCTCTTGCAGATACTAAATGGAATGGACTTTCAACTGAAACTTATTTATTCGTAGCATTAATATTTTTTATAAGTTGTTTTGCTATGTCAAGATATTCACTATGGTTAGAAAAAAAATTAAGTACTGAACATAACTAATTTTTTTGAGGAATAATTATGAAAAAACAAAATACAAATACAGTCATTAAAATTGCTGAAATGCATAAATGGTTTGGTTCATTTCATGTTTTAAAAAATATAAATCTTGAAGTTGAACAAGGTGAAAGAATTGTAATATGTGGTCCATCTGGTTCAGGTAAGTCTACTTTAATAAGGTGTATAAATAGACTAGAAATCCATCAACAAGGTCATATTTCTGTAAATGAAATTGAATTATCTGGCGATTTAAAAAATCTTGAATCTATTAGGAGTGATGTAGGAATGGTTTTTCAATCATTTAATCTTTTTCCACATTTGACTGTTCTTGAAAATTGTACTCTTGCTCCAATCTGGGTAAGAAAAATGCCTAAAAAGGATGCTGAAGAATTGGCTATGGATTATCTTGAAAGAGTTAAAATACCAGAACAAGCAAAAAAATTTCCAGGTCAATTGTCTGGAGGTCAACAGCAAAGAGTTGCTATAGCTCGTGCTTTATGTATGAAGCCAAAAATAATGCTTTTTGATGANCCTACATCTGCTCTTGATCCTGAAATGATAAAAGAAGTATTAGATACAATGATTGAATTAGCAGAAACTGGTATGACTATGCTCGTAGTTACTCATGAAATGGGCTTTGCAAAAAAAGTTGCTGATAGAGTGATTTTTATGGATGAAGGAGAGATTATAGAACAAAATAAACCNAAATTGTTTTTTACAAAACCTAAAAATGATAGAACTAAACTNTTTTTAAGTCAGATCTTAAATCATTAGAGTTTATTAATGGGCATTTTTTTTGAAGCCCATTCTGACCATGAACCATCATAAATTGGAACGTCTTCATTGCCAAGACCAAAATATGATAATGCTANAACACAAGCTGAAACACCGGAGCCACAAGTAGTTATAACTTTTTGATTTTTTTTAAGATTAAGATTATTGATNATTTTTTCAAAATCATCATCTGAAATTAAATTTCCATTTTGGTCTATTAATCTAGACGCAGGTAAATTTAAAGAATTTGGGATATGACCAGACTCTAAGTTTGGTCTAGGTTCTTCACCTGCTCCAGAAAATCTTTCAAAAGATCTGGCATCTAAAATTGGAAATAATCGTTTTTTTGAAATTTCATTCATCTCATTAATTTTAATCACCAAGTTTTTATTGTTTTCAGTACCTTTGAAATTTCCAGGTGTGATATTTGGAATTACATTTGTTACACCAAATCTATTTTGTTTCCATGATTTAAGGCCGCCAGATAAAATAAATATTTGTTTATGGCCGTAATACCTTAAAAGAAACCAGCACCTTGCTGAAGATAATAATGGGGAGTTATCATAGATTATAACAATATCTTCATTATTCAGTCCAAGAAGTTGCATCTTATTTTCAAAAACAGNTTTTGATGGAAACATGTGAGGTAAGTTNNCTTTTGTATCAGAAATTTTATCAATATCAAAAAACCTTGCATTTTTAATGTGTTCCTTATTATATTCAACAATGGCATTTATACCTGTGTTTGGCAAAAAATAAGAGGCATCAAAGATAACAATACTTTCTTTACTTTTAATTAAATTATTAACTTCTAAAGGTGATAAAAAAATATTATTCATGTTTTGAATCCATCCAATATGGTTGAGGCAAGTTTTTAGATTTTAAAAAACTTTTATTCCAAATTTTTGATTGATACCTTTGGCCTGAGTCACATAAAATTGTTACTATATTATTTCCTGGTCCTAATTTTTTAGCCATTTCTATAGCTCCACATATATTTATACCACTTGATCCACCTAAAAAAAGGCCTTCTTCCTTTAGCATTTTAAAAATTATATTTAACGCTTCTTCATCTTTAATTCTAAATGCACCATCAACTTTAAGATTTTTTAAGTTTTCTGTAATTCTTCCTTGACCAATTCCTTCTGTAATTGAATTACCTTCTGATTCAAGTTTATTATGTTTATAGTAATTATATAAAGCCGAACCATATGGGTCAGACAAAAATATTTTAACTTCATTATTTTTTTCTTTTAAGTATTTGCTAACTCCCGCAAGAGTCCCACCAGTTCCAACCGCGCAAGTAAAACCATTTATATTCCCTTTTGTTTGATCCCATATTTCAGGTCCTATGCCTTTATAATGTCCAAGCATATTTGCAATATTATCAAATTGGTTGGCCCACAAAACACCCTTTTGATATTTAAATTCAAGCTCTTTGGCAATAATTTCTGACTGACGAATATAGTTTCCTGGATCTGAGTAAGGTAAAGCAGGAACAAGTTTTAACTCACATCCTATTAGATTAAGAGCATCTTTTTTTTCTTGGCTTTGTGTTTCAGGCATTACAATAACTGTCTTGACGCCCAAAGAGTTCCCAACTAAACCAAGACCTATCCCAGTATTTCCAGCTGTTCCCTCAACGATTGTACCACCTTTTTTTAATAAACCTTTTTTTACAGCATCAAGAACTATTGCTTTTGCGGCTCTATCTTTTATAGACCCACCAGGATTTAAAAACTCTGCTTTTCCATAAATATTACATCCAGTTATCGTACTAGGATAATTTAGCTTAATTAATGGTGTATTACCTATAGTTTCTAAAAAGTTATTCTTAATATTCATAATTTAAANTATACATTTANTTTGACAAATTTGATCTAANCAAAAAACNATTAANTCTTAAGGCTCTCTCATTGCAGTATTAATGGTTTTGATGACTGGATATATCAAATATGTTATAAGNGGTCTAGTTCCAGAAATTACGTTACCTGATACATTCATACCAGGCAATAATGCAAAATCTTTTGGTACATTTCTAAGATTGTTTTCAATGATTTCTACTTTACCTCTATAGACACTTCCNTTTTCTCCAGAAATATCTTCGTCTCTTGTATCTTTAGAGATACTAATTAGTTCACCNACTAATTCGCCATGTTTTTGTGATGGCATAGCATCCAATAANACCTTAACTTTTGCCCCTTCATAAACATTTGTTATATTTTTTGGATCTATATCTATTAATACATATAATGCAACATTTTCTGGAACAATTGTTAACAANGCATCACCAGGTTGAACTACTGAACCTTCAAAATTATCTTCCAGTTTTAAAATTGTTCCAGAAATTGGAGACAANAAATTTACATCTTGTTGGTTTCTTTTTAATTTGATNAAACGTTCATGCATGGCTATGTCATTATCAAATAATGACTTAAGCTCTTCATTTTTTGTTTTTTTCATCTGATTTATGAAAGCTAAATGACTGTCAACTGCCTCTTTTATTTGTGACTTTAGTTTGGTTTCGTTAAGTAATGATTTTTTATAGTTAAATCTTGCTTCTTCCAAATCTTTTTTTATACCTACATTTTTTTTATTCAATTCAATTTGTCTGTCATATTCAAGTTTATTAAAGTTGATTTCATTTTTAATAATTTTTAAATCAACATTTAATTGATTTAATTTCGTATTATTTGTAATTTTTTGAGTATCAATTTCTAAAGTAAACCCTTTAAATATTGCTAATTGAATATCATTGGATGGTAAGGTTTTTTTGTTATCATCTAAATAGGCTAATTCTGCTTCAGTCCTCATTAAGTTTTCTTGATTTGATTTTAATTTTATTTCTGTATCTCTGATATCTGAAGCCAATAATGTTTCATCAAATGTTGCTAGAATTTTTCCAACTTTAACTCTTTCGCCTTCTTTTACTAAAATTTTCTTTATTACTGAATCATAGTTTGATTGAACATTCACATTAGGTATTTCAGTAGAAATTTGTCCTCTTGTTGCAACAGTTATATCAATGCTNGTGATTGAAGACCATACAATAAATACAACAACNACTAAAATGATAGCAACTCCAGAAAAAAATAGAGTTTTATTGGGATTAATGTCACTGAATTGATCAATGTCATCATTAAATTCTCTAAGAGTTTTATTTGTAAAAGAGTCTATTTTTTCTTTTTTTCGATTATCTAACTCTATTTCTGAATTTAAATCAGTTTTGGCATTATTTTTATCGTTATCTTGAAAAGCGTCTCTATTTAATTTTTCATTAGCTGATCTGGCATANCCTGCGAGTCTTCTCATCATNTCAAGGGANGTTTGAGGAGATCCTGAAAGATATTGTTTNAGTTGTTCTTCTGAAATTTCTCTAAGAGTACATGTTGTCTTAGCTCTAGCTGAACCACTTCTTGGGCTGCCGTCAATAATCGCCATTTCACCAAATAAAGCACCTTTAGAGATTTCTGCAAGGGTTACGTAATCATCACCTGTAAACTTTACTAATTCAATTTCACCATCTTCAATGACATAGGCAACTTTTCCAAANTCACCNTCTCTAAATATGAAATCTCCTGGTAAAAATGTTTTATTTATTGATTTATTTGCCATAATTTATTGGTTGAATATTAAGTTTTGTTGACCTTTTAGTTTTGGGCTTACGATGTTTAATTGTTGATTTAAAAAATTTTGAATTGGACCATCTTCCGATATTACAGTTTGAGTTTCCCCAAATTGTTCTACTTTACCTTGGTTCATAAACATAATTTTTCTACAATGCCTTAAATACCATAATTGTTGAGAAATNATTATCAAGGTTCTTCCTCTAGCTANGTCAAGAATTCCTTCCATTATTTTTANTTCATTTGGTGTGTCCAAACTAGCAAACACATCATCTAAGACTAATATTTTTGGATTTCTAATTATAGCTCTTGCTATAGCTAATTTTTGTTTCATGGCTGGAGTTATATCTGCAACTGAATCACCGAGTGGTGTTTCAAAGCCTTTTTCGAGTTTTTCAATATCGTCATTTACTTTTGCTAATTTTGTTGCCCATAAAATTCGGTCATTATTTGCATTTGGAAATACTCGTTGCATATTTTCTCTTATGCTGCCTGGAAAAAAATATTGATTTCCTCCAACAAGAGAAATCTGTGATCTAAGATGCTGAATATTTATAGTTTTTATATCGTTTCCATCAATAAATACTTTACCTTCAGTTGGATTAAATAAACCTTGTATTAATTCACTAAAAATTGTTTTACCTGCACCACTTGGACCACATACCCCTATAATTTCACCTGGAGATATATTTACAGAAACATTATCTATAACATTTCCACTATCTTTAAAAGAAAAAGAAACATTTTGAAATGTTATTCCACCTTGAATAGGATGAAATTGTCCAGCTCCTCTATCTTCAGATGATAGTGAAGCAGATTTCCTTAAGTTACTTAATAATTCAGAAAACTTTTTTAAATCAGCAGGTAATTCAACAAGATTAAGCGTTGGTCTATATATTTTTCCAATTAACATATTTACACCAATCAAAACACCTGCAGATAGATCTCCAGAGAAAACCATATGAACTCCAACAAATAAAACAATAACAGTTAATATATTGTTTAAAAGCGTACCTACTTCATTTACTGAAGAACTACTTGAAGAACTTTTTTCATTATATTTTATATATTCGCCTTCAAAATTTTTCCATTGATTAAAGATTTCTTCTTCTAATCCAAGCCTTTTTATATCTTCAAAACCATCAACAGTAGTTGAAAGCAACTCTTGTCTTTTTTGGTCAGCTTGGTGAGTTTGAGTTGCCAAAAGTTTATGTTTTCTAGAATGAATGAAACTATAAAGTGAACTAATTGAACAAAATCCTAATACTATTACTCCTAATAGAGGGCTATAAAAAAACAAAATTGGCACAAAAAATAAAACAGAAACAAAATCAGTTATTGAACCTAATAATTTTTGAATAATTGTAGTTCTAATTTGTGATAATGTTTGAGTTAACTTTCTTACTTGATTTGTTTGACTTTGTAATACTGATAAAGGTAAGTTGATTACTTCACCAAAAATACTAACACCATATTTTGCCTCAACTTTTGATGCAGATAAACTCATAATTTTGGTTTTAAGTTTTGAGAGAACTAAATTAAATATGTGGGCTAAAATAACACCAGATGCTACGACATATAATGTAGAATATGCTTCAAAATTTACAACTTTATCTAATACTATTATTAAAAAAATTATTGGGGAGAGGGCAAAAATATTTAAAAAAGTTATTATAATGAAAAGTTGAATAATTATAATTTTGTTTTCAAATAAATCATCAAATATAGCAGCTAGGCTAATTTCATTGTCTTCTCTTGCTAACTCTTTTGATTTTTTGAATACTAGACTTTGTTCTGACCAAAACTTTAAAAATTCTGATGCATTTATAGTTTTAGGTCTTGGTTGAGAATCGGTAGGATCTAGAACAGTCACTGTAGAAATTGTGTCATTCTGATCAACTTTTAGTAATATAGAATATCTGCCAGTTTTTAATCTGCATAAAACGGGTTGTATTTTGCATGCTTTTTCTAGTCCTGAAAGGTTAGTACTAATTGCTTTACAAATTATTTTATGTTTTTTTGCTAATTCTTTAATTTGATTGAGAGAAATTTCGTTTTCATCTATTCCTTCAATATGACTGAACTGAGCCTTGCCAAGTTCTACACCTAATCTTCTAGCTAATATTTGTAAACCAATTGCGCCTGAAAGCATATAAAAAAAACCCCTCAATTATTCTTATAAATGAGGGGTTATATGTCAATCTAAATTTATTTAGATATTTACATATCTAAATTGCCATCATCTTCAGGAGGTGGCATATCTGGAGCTGGGTCATCCATAGTTCCTGGTCCGTTTTCTGGTCCAGGAGCTGGATCAGTTGTTTCCATGTCCATTGCTTGATTTATAGCACCTAAATCAGGTCCACCGTCCATAGGTCCTGGTCCACCTGGCATTCCTGCAGGATCCATAGGTCCACCAGGTTCACCCATTGGTCCACCTGGAGGCGGTGCATTTGGGTCTCCCATAGGAGGCATATCACCTAGTGGAGGCATTCCTTCACCACCTGGTCCTGCTGCAGGGTCTCCACCCCAACCACCTGGTCCACCGTCCATAGGTCCTGGTCCACCTGGTCCACCGTCCATAGGTCCTGGTCCACCT
>NZIY01000021.1 GCA_002691795.1 SAR116 cluster bacterium | reverse complement strand
ATCATGATTTACAAATGACATTTACTCCAGCTAGTTATCCAGAAGGAAATCAGGCAGGTCTAGATACCGAGCCTGGATTTTCTATAGCAGCGTGGCAACAAAGACCAGAAAGTCTTGGATGGGTTAATGTTAAAAGTTCAGACCCTTTTGAAAAACCAATCATTCAACCAAATTATCTTTCAGCTCCAGAAGATCAGAGAGTTACAGTTGAAGGTATAAGATTATCTAGAAAATTAATGCACACCAATGCTCTATCAAAATATTTAGACCATGAGCTTTATCCTGGAAAAGGAGTTGGTGATAGTTTTGATGAATTACTTGGCATAGCACGCGAGAGAGGTTTGACCTGTTATCATCAAATGGGTACATGTAAAATGGGTCCAAGTGCAGATAAAACAGCAGTTGTTAACAATGAACTTAAAGTATATGGCATAAAAAATCTTAGAGTAGTAGACGCGTCCATAATGCCGACAATGTTGTCTGCTAATTTAAATGCAGGCGCAATGATGATAGGAGAGAAAGCTTCAGGTATAATTTTAAAAGAGAAATAATTTAATTTCCTTTAAAATTTGGCTTTCTTTTTTCCATAAAAGCTGTTCTTCCTTCAATATAATCACTACTATCAAAACAAGCTTTAGCTAATTTTTTACATTCCTCTAAATTTCTATCATTTGGATTTTTTAAAATTTCAATTCCAATATTTTTCATTGCTNTAATGGTTAAAGGAGCATTATTAGCAATTTTTTCAGCNTAATTATTTACAAANTCNTCAAGATTTCCATCTTCTACAAGTTTTTGAACCAATCCACAGGANAAAGCTTCATCAGCTAATATTCTTTCAGCAGTAAACATAAANTGCTTTGACATCCCTGGACCCATTATATCGAACAATCTTTTTATAGATGAAAAAGGATAACCTAATGATAGTTTNGCTGCAGGCATTGCAAATTGAGACTTTTTGGAACATATCCTAATATCACAACAAACAGCGACATTTAGTCCGCCACCTATACAATAGCCGTCAATCATTGCAATTGTTGGCTTTGGGAATGATTCTAACCTTTCATAAACTTTTTGAGTTCTAGAGTTATAATAAAGTACTGCTTCTTTTGTGGATCGTTCTTTTTCAAATTTTGAAATATCAGCCCCTGATACAAATGATTTTCCACCTGCGCCATTTAAAACAAGAACTCTAACACTTTGATCCCCTTCGCACTGATTTAATATTTCTTCTAAACTATCCCACATGTCCAGAGATACAGCATTATGCTTTTCTGGGTTATTAAAAGTTATGTAAGCAACATTGCTCTTTATGCTCAAAATCATTTTGTTTGTTGTCATCTTAAACCTCTATTTAAATAATATTTTGTTGTTCTAAAGAAATTAACTCTTCATCTTTTATACCCAATTCATTTAATATTTCCTTAGAATGTTCACCTTTTTTTGGTGGTTTCTGTTTAAATTCATTTGGAGTTCTATTCAAATTGAATGGTTGATTAACAAGATGTGTTTCACCAAATGGATCAGTATTAATTTCTTTTGCCATATTTAAATGCTTAACTTGTGGATCATTAAAAACTTCATCAATTGAATATATTGGTCCACATGGGCAACCAACTTTTTCTAATTCATCAACCCACTCTTCACTTGTTTTTTTAGAAGTTACCTCTTCAATTAAACCATTAAGATAATCTCTATTTTCTAATCTAGCTTTTGCACTAGAAAATTCTGGCATTTCTAACCATTCTTTTTTATTTACAGCCTCTGCAAATCTCTTCCATATAGTTTCCCCAGCAACAGCAAGATTAATAGCTCCGTTAGATGTTTTAAAAACTCCAGTAGGAACACTTGTTGGATGATTATTACCTGCTTGCTTTGGAACAGTTTTTTCACATAACCATCTAGCAGCTTGAAAATCTAACATGAATATTTGTGCTTGTAGTAATGAAGTTGTTACCCATTGTCCTTTGCCAGATTTTTCTCTTTCAATTAATGCTGTTTGTATCCCCATTGCACAAAACAACCCAGCTGTTAAATCTGCTATTGGAACGCCTACTCTCATAGGCCCCTCCCCTGGAGCCCCAGTTATACTCATTAAGCCCCCCATTCCTTGAGCAATTTGATCAAATCCAGGTCTTTTTCCATAAGGTCCATCCTGACCAAAACCTGATATGCTTGCCAAGATAATCCTAGGATTTATTTCCTTTAATTTGTTATAAGAAATGCCCAATCTATCTTTAACATCAGGCCGAAAGTTTTCTACTACTACATCACTTTTTTTGACAAGTTTGTAAAAAATTTCTATTGCTTTTTCTTCTTTTAAATTAAGCGTTAAACTTCTTTTATTTCTATGTAAATTTTGGAAATCAGCAGTATCTCTAGANGCACCTAGAGACCCATCTGGCTCAACACTCTCAGGGGGCTCAATTTTAATTACATTAGCTCCCCAGTCAGCTAATTGCCTTACTGCNGTAGGACCTGATCTAACACGAGTTAAGTCAAGTACAGTTATATGTGATAATGCTTCTGATGCGAAAATATGAGGCATANGAGATCCTTTAGATTAAAATTAATTTAATTGTAAAAATTGATTTATATCAATAATAATACCTTATCATATGGTATTATTATGCAAATAGAAAAATTTAATGAAAAAAAATTACAAAAAGATGTTGAAGAATTTGAAAAAGGTTCAAAAAAATTATTTATAACTACAGATGAAACTACTGTGTGTTGGAGAATTTGGGGTAAAGGACAACCTATTATTTTTTTACATGGTGGTTATGGGTCATGGAGACATTGGATTAAACAAGTTAAATACTTGTCAAAGTATTATAAAATCTTAATTCCTGACATGCCTGGGTTCGGAGAATCTTCAGATTTAACATCTAATCATACACCAAAGAACATATCTAAAAATCTTTATCAAACTTTTAAGGAATTAAAAGTTGATGACTTAAATAATATAAGTTTAATTGGGTTTTCATTTGGAGGTCTAATTTCAGGACATCTTTCTTATCAATTTTTAAAAAAAGGAATTCAATTAAAAAATTTAATTTTGGTTGGGCCTGGTGGAACAGGTGCAAGAAGAGGACCAATGAGAGAAATGATTCGAAGAACATCTAAAATGTCTTTTGAAGAAATTTTAAGAGCACATTTTGAAAATCTGAAAATNTTGATGATTAACAACCCAAAACATGTTGATCTGTTATCTTTATATATACAATTAGAAAACACAAATAATCATAGGCTTAAAAGTAGACCTATTTCAGCTACTAACACCTTAATAAAAATATTAGAAAAACAAAATATAATCCCTTATNTTATTTTTGGAGAAAAGGACGCAACAGTAGGCCCTTATTTAGAAGAAAGGATTTCTATATTTAGAGCAGCTTGTAAGGATATANGAATTCATGTCGAGATTGATGCTGGCCACTGGATTATGTATGAAAAACCNGATAATTTTAATAAACTTATAAAAGAAATAATTAATTAATCTAGATTAAATCCATGAGATTTTAACCATTTTTTAAACTCTTTCCTCTCTGGTAATGACATTTGTCTTGAGATATTTTCAGACCAAGTATTTTTTTTATTAAACCCATAAACATTTACATGCCTTTGTTTTGATTTTGGTATTGGTTGAAAACTTTGAATGGTTTTATCATAGTCATCAATTTGATTTATAATATCTTTATCNTTATAAAAATCTTCATGAAAAACTACTTTCATAGNTAACCTAATTGAAACTTCATTATTTTCATCAGGCCAACCAGCGCTAAGACCAGCTATTGGAAAAACACCGTCGGGTAAATGACACANTTTTTTTACTTCTTCCAAATGGTTTCTAACCATGCTAATTGGACAAATTCCTAACCCAAATTCTTCTGCACTATTAATTAAATTTTGCATAGCTAGTGAAGCATCAATTACAGANTTCATAAAATAATCAATACTATTATTTTTATACTCATAACCNTTATGTTCTGTTATNATTTTATTTCTTCTNATATCAGCTAAAAAAAGAAAAAATAAAGGNGCTTCTAAAGCCCATGCTGTTTTCCCCAAAAGTTTACTTAATTGATTTTTCATTTCTTTATTTTTAATTAATAAAATAGAATATTGCTGAAGATTAGACTTTGAAGGGGCGGCTTGAGCTGAGGCTATTAAAGAAATTAAAATTTCTTTTGAAACTTTTGTTTTTTTAAATTTGCGACAAGATTTTCTTAATATTCTTTTAGATATAGAATCAGGCATATCAAAAGACTTTTTCAAATCACTATCTTGTGCATATCTACTTTTAATGAGATCTTTGATATCAATCATAAAAATTAAAGATTTTATTATAATTATGTTAGAGTTAAAATATAAGNTTAGGAAGAAAAAAATTATGTTAANTTTAGATGGNAAAACTGCNNTCGTANCNGGATGTGGATCTGAAGGTGAAGGCTGGGGAAACGGTNGAGCTATTGCAACTTTGTTAGCAAGACAAGGAGCAAAAGTTATAGGAACAGATTTAAATTATAAAGCAGCAAAAAATACTCAGGATTTTATTCTGAAAGAAAACAATAAATGTGAAATTCATGAAGTAAATATGTCAAATAAAAAAGATGTAGACTTTTTTTTCAAAAATGTAACAAAACAACATAAAAAAATTAATATTTTAGTTAACAATGTAGGCAGATCTGAACCAGGTGATCCAGAAGTTATGGATTATGATGTTTGGAGAGAACAATTTAGTACAAACTTAGATACTGCTTTTTTTGCTATAAAACAAATTATACCGACAATGAAAAAAAATGGTGGTGGATCTATTGTAAACATTTCATCTGTAGCTGGAATGAGATATGTAGGTAAACCTCAAGTCGGTTATAGTGCATCTAAAGCAGCCTTAATGCAAATGACTAAAACAACAGCAATTATACATGCAGAAAATAAAATAAGATTGAATTGTGTTGTGCCTGGATTAATGCACACTCCTCTTGTTGAAAGACTTGCAAATAAATATGCTGATGGGAAATATGAAGAGTTCGTTAAAACAAGAAATAATCAAGTTCCTATGAAAAAAATGGGAAGTTCATTTGATGTGGCGAACACAGTTTTATTTTTAGCATCAGATGAAGCAAAATATATTACAGGGACCGAGATTGTAGTTGATGGAGGCTTAACAGCAACCACACCATAANTAAGAATAATGAATAAATATCATAAAATTCAAATTAGGACTAATGAATTACTCTCAAGAGGCTCGTCGACAGATTTGCAAAGTAGACTTGTTGATATTTTCTTATTTGTTCTCATTTTATTAAATGTAACTGCTGTATGTTTAGAATCAGTAAAATCAATAAGAGATAGTTTTGGTTATGAATTTTTTATTTTTGAAACTATATCTGTTGTCATATTTTCAATTGAATATTTACTTCGCGTATGGTCAGCAAGCGCTAATTCAGAAACAATTTCCAAAAAATTAATTAAAAAAAGATTGAAATATATTTTTAGTTTTAATGGTATTATAGACTTAGTAGCAATTTTGCCTTCAATACTTCCTATATTTTTTGGAGGTGTCGATTTAAGATGGCTTAGAGTACTAAGGTTGTTAAGACTTCTTAAATTATCTAATTATTCTTCAGCTTTAGAAGATTTTTTCACTGCTATAAAAGAAGATTGGCAATCATTTTCAGCAGCATTATATCTAATGCTAATAGCATTATTTTTATCTAGTTCATTAATGTATATTGCAGAGCATGAAGTACAACCTAATAACTTTAGTTCAATACCTGAAACAATGTGGTGGGGTCTTATTACTTTAACGACGGTAGGCTATGGTGATGTCTCTCCTGTAACACCTTTAGGAAAAATAATTGGCGCATTTACAGCAATTATGGGAATATGCACAGTAGCCCTTTTAACAGGAATAGTTGCCACTTCTTTTGCAAATTTAAGGTCTAGAAAGACAGCTCTTTTTGAAGCAGAAATTAATGATGCTCTTAGAGATGGTATTATAACAGATGAGGAGGCACAAAAAATTGAAAATTTACGTAAAGAATTAAATCTGTCCGAAGAACACTCTAAATCTTTAATTCAGCTGTTATCTGAAGGGAAAAAAAATACTAAATAGATTTTTTAAAACGTCTTGCATATTGATTGGGAGTGTCAATTTCAGCTCCTAAAATATCAGCAGCATTCCAAACCCACCTAGGGTTAGATAGAAAAGCTCTCGCCATTGCAATCATATCACTTTCGTCATTTTCTAGTATTCTATTTGCTTTAATTGGATCAGTTATCATACCAACAGTCCTGGTTAAAATATCTGAATTTTGTTTTATATATTTGGATAAATGAACTTGATAATGCTCTTTAACTGGTATTTTTGGACTTGGTGTATTACCACCACTTGAAACACAAACATAATCACAACCTAAATTTTTTAGATGATTAGAAAAAACTAATGCATCTTCAATTTCAATTCCATTTTCTTCCCATTCTGTTCCAGTAATTCTCATTCCAATAGGCAAATTATTTGATACTTTAATTACCTCTTCAAAAACTTCTAATGGAAATCTCATTCTGTTATCAAGGATTCCTCCATATTTATCTTTTCTCTGATTTGATATTGGAGAAATAAATTGGTGAAATAAATATCCATGTGCAGCATGAATTTCAATTAAATCAAATCCTGCTTTAACACTTCTTTTTGTTGCATCAATAAAAGCAGCTTTTACCCTCTGTAAATCGTCTTCATTCATTTCTTGAGGAATTGGCCAATCTTTATCAAATGGAATTGCCGATGGCGCAATAGCTTTCCAGGGATTTTGATTATCTCTTAGATAAGATCTCCCTTCCCAAGGTCTCTGTGTGGATGCTTTTCTACCAGCATGGCCAAGCTGAATTCCAAACTTAACTTCATTTAATGAGAATTCTTTGACTTTTTCAAGTGTATTTCTAATTGATGAAAGACACTCATGATTATAAATTCCTGTACAATTGTGGGTAATTCTTCCAATATTTTCTACAGCTGTTGATTCAATCATTACTAAGCCCGCACCACTAAATCCGAATTGCGCTAAATGCTGAAAATGCCAATCATTCATCAAACCATTTTTTGCAGAGTACTGACACATAGGAGATACAACAATTCTATTAGAAAATTCAGTATTTTTAATTTTAATGTTTTCAAAAATTATATTTTTATTCATGTCTTCTTATCCAATCATTCACAAGTCGTCTTGCAATTGAGTCAAATCTTGGAAGTTTAAATCCATAAGTAATATCAGGATGAGTTAAATCTTTCAATTGACTAATATCAAACCAATTTGCATCTTCTATTTCATCTTTATCTACGTTTAATTTAGTATCTTCTGTTTCTGCAAAAAAACCAAGCATTAAGGATGCTGGAAATGGCCAAGGCTGTGATTGAAAATATTCAATTTTATTGACATTTACTCCAACCTCTTCAAAAACCTCTCTTTTTAGAGCTAATTCAAGACTTTCGCCTGGTTCAACGAATCCAGCAAGAGTACTATACATTTTTTGAGGAAACCTAGATGAACGTGCCAACAAAACTTTATCTTTATTTGAAACAAGAGTTATTATAGCTGCATCTGTTCTCGGGAAATGACTTTGATTACAATTTTTATTAACACATTTTAAAACAAAACCTGCCTCTTCGATTTTTGTTTTTGATCCACATACTCCACAAAATTTATTTTTTTCATGCCAAAATGTCATGCCTTTAGCCAATGCTAAATATGAGCTATCCAATTCTGTTAAGCTACCAATAACATTTCTTAATTGATCAGTAATTATATCACCTTGAATAATTCCTAAAGTATCCTTTTTAACTTTTGATTTTAAATTTACAGAAAAATAAAACTTTTTATTAATTTTTCCTAAAAAAATCATTTCATCTAAGCTTATTCTATTTGTATTAAGTTCTAATTCATTTTTTTTTAGAATAAGTGGTTTAATTTCTTCATTATCCAATANAAAATAATTTTCNTCTTCCCACATAGGAATAAAGTTTACATCTTTAGATTGTAAAATATTTGTTAAAAATTGCTTATCTTTTCTTAAAANAGAAGATCTGTCTAGCAATGCATTATTGTAATAAATTTTTTCCATTAAGATTTAATATTTATATTATGATNACCTATGTATCAATAACAAAAAAATCAAAATCTATATGNTTANAAAATTAATTAAAAAAATAAAACTTGCAGACATTANGTTTAATTGCTTAGATNTATTATGATTAAAATAAATAGAATCACTTCGCCTTTAAAAGATAAAATTAAAAACATAGATACCTGCTCTCAATTAGACGGTGACGGTGTATTTGAAGGAAAATATTCNACAACTGGGACAATTGTATTAAAAAATAAATTTATTGGTAGCTTGAATTCTGATCAAACTATAATTGATACAAATGGAATATTTGAAGGCGATCTAAAAACAGAAGAATTAATCATATCCGGTTTCGTAAATGGAAAAGTCGAAGCTGAAAACATTGTCATAATGGAAACTGGGAAAATATCAGGTGATATCACCTATAATCAACTAGCTGTGTTTGAAGGCGGAAGAATAGATGTTGCNGGCATGAAAAGAAAAGAAAAGAAAAATGACGAAAAAGTTGTAGATATTAGCAATTCAAATCAAAATTAATTAAGTTTTTATAACAAATTCTAATCCCGAATAATTACAAGTATATAAGTTAGGTTTAATTTTATTAAACCTTAAAATTATATCGTTTAACTCTATGTCTATCCCTTTTGGATGCATTCTTACTACTCTTCCTTTATTGCTTTTATCTGTGTCAGTACAATGTACTGTTACCATTTGATCTAAATGCATTTTTACTGCCTCCTATTTGTTTTANTATGAAAATTTTTTCAATATACTAAGCTTTATTACCGAAAGAGTTAATATATTTGTAGATTCTAAAATTACTTTTGGTGCTTTTTTCATAAAATATGCTTGCTTCCATCTTTCAGCACATANGCACCATCGATCACCAGCAGTTAAACCTTCAAAATTAAACTCTGGAACTGGGTCTGACAAATTATTTCCTTCTAATTTACTAAATTCTAAAAACTCATCGGTCATAATTGANCAAACAGTATGTAATCCAAAATCAAATTTTTCTGTTCTACAAAAACCATCACGATATATACCGGTTAATTTTATTTTTTTCTTAAGATTTTTANTGCAACTACAATTTGAAAGTGGTTCGCTTAAGACATTTAATTGATAATTTATTTTTCGNGTATATGTATCATCCATGCATCTCATCCTTGATAAGATTATTTGTTTTATCTTCAATNATTTTTTCTAATTTGGTCATAAAATCTTTTTTATTCAAACCAGGTGGAATTTCCTTCATAATTTCTAATGTAACATTTTTTGATTTATGCTTGTTGGGATATTTTAAAAAACTATTCTTTGGCCAAAAAATTCCAGCGTTNTGAGCAACAGGTATGACTGGNATATTGCATTGAGAATATAAAAAGTAAATGCCTGGTTGATATGGATAATCTTTAGTTGTTTCATTTATAGGAACTCTTGTACCTTGAGGAAAAATTAATATTGAAGAGCCTTTGTTTAAGTTAACCTTTGCCAACTTAACAATTCTTTTTAATGCTTCTATAGAGTTACTTCTAACNATTGGTATTGCTCTTCCTTTTAAAAAANATAATCCTATGATTGGTAAATAAATTAATTCTTTTTTTAATACTATTGAAGGCATGTCAAATAAACCTGTACATAGTACAGTTTCCCAAGCAGATTGGTGTTTGACTGCAAAAATATATGGCTTNTTTTTATTATAACTACCAATTATTTTTACATTTAAACCTAACCAGACTTTCATTCCACTTAAAAGTATTAATGACCATATTTTAGCGGTTAATTTTGTGAGTTGAAATGGTAAAAATAAAACAGGAAACATAATTACAATAAGAAACAAAGTCAGTATATAAAAGTGTAAGTTAAATAAGATTGATTTTATTATGTTCACAATTCAGTCCCTCTTTCTTATTAAAAATGTATATATNTTTTTGTTTTTCGTAATGCTCAATTCTAAATTTTCANTTTCACATAAATGCGAAAAGTCNATGGGACTTCCANGATCATCTGAAAGAAATTTATGATAGTCTCCTTTTTTCATAGCTTTAATAACTCTTTTTGCTTTTAAAACAGGTAATGGACATTTTAATCCTGTGAAATCTGATATNNTCAAAAAAAACTCCAATTTTAATATAACTTAAATGATATTAAACTTAATATAATTTAATCAAGTTAAATGGTATAAATANATTTATATGAGTATATGGGGNAAAATATTTGGAGGTACTAGTGGTTTTTTNGCTGGAGGTCCATTAGGAGGATTATTAGGTGTATTTGCAGGNCATGCTATTGATAAAATTAANAATAGAAAATTGCCNGAAAAAGTTGCAGTAAAACAGATTAATTTTACTATTGGTGTCATTGCATTATCTGCCAAGATGGCTAAAGCAGANGGTGTTGTATCAAATCAAGAGTTAGAAGCTTTTAAAAAAAACTTAATAATAAATCATAATGAATTAAAAAATGTTGAAAGAATATGGAATTTAGCTAAACAATCTGTTCATGGGTTTGAAAGTTACGCAAAACAACTCGCAAAACTTTTTAAACCAAGGTCACTAATACTTGAAAACTTAATTCATTTATTATTTATAATTGCAAAATCCGACGGACAGATAACAGTAAATGAAAAAGAATTCTTAAAAAAAGTTTCGAACATATTTGGATTTGATCAAAAAAAATTTGATTTATTAAGTGATATTTACTCTGAATTCGAAAATAATCCTTATTCTATTCTTCAAGTTGATAAAAATGAAACATTAGAAGAAATAAGTAAGAAAAGAATTTATCTTTTAAAGAAACATCATCCTGATATTTTAATTTCAAAAGGACAACCACTAGAATTTATTGAAAANAACAATCATTATGTCAANATGATTAATANATCCTGGGANTACATTAAAAAAAACCATNCAAAATAACTTTTCATAAATTGCATTTNCGATAAATGTGTATTATAAAAACTTAAAGAGAGCTTTGTGATAGCTGCAATGCAGAGGAAAGTCCGGACTCCACAGGAAAAAAATGCTGGATAACACCCAGCGGGGGAAACCCTAGGGAGAGTGCAACAGAAAATATACCGCCGTTAAGGTAAGGTTGAAAAGGTGTAGGTAAGAGCTCACCGCAATTGTAGCAATACAATTGGCATTGTAAACCCCATTTGGAGCAAGGCCAAATAGATGAAACAATATAGTTCCTGGATGTTTCTGGGTAGGCCGCTAAAAGAAGTTTGTAAAAACTTTTAAAGATGAATTATCACATTTAATTAACAGAATCCGGCTTATGAGCTCTCTTTCTATTAAAAAAAAGTAAATTTCCCATTGACTCCCATTCAATCCCATGGTATCCCAAAATATTGAAATTATGAACAAAATTATGAAATTATTATGTTTTTATCAACTTCTCATAATAAAATTGATAAAAAAGGTAGAGTATCTGTTCCTAAAAACTTCAGGATTTACCTTGACGCAGAAGGAGGCTCTTTAATTCTTTTCAAAAGTTTACAATTCAAATGTATTGAGGGCACTACTTTGAAAAGAATTGAACAATACATAGATGCTATAGACGAATTAGATTCTATGTCAAAAGAAGCAGCAATTTTAAGAATGATGATGGCAGATTCATTCGAAATTAGGTACGATAATGAAGGAAGAATAAATATTCCTGAATCACTTTTATCTTTTGCAAATATAAAAAATTCCACAGTATTTATGGGGATTGGCAAATCATTTATGATTTGGTCAAATTCCGAGTATGAAAAAGAATACCATAATACTCAAAAAATTCTCCAGTCAAGTGGTCCACCCAAACTTATACTTAACAAAAATATTGATAAAAGCAATGGATAAAATTGTAGATCACATACCTGTATTGTTAGAAGAAATTGTAGATAATTTAAAAAATTTAAAAATTAAAAATGGAATTATTATTGACGCAACTTTTGGATTGGGTAGTTATAGCAATGCTATCTTAGAAAATACAAATTGCAAAGTTTATGGCTTTGACAGAGACCCTGAAGTAATGAAATATGCATCTAAATTAAAAGAAAAATACAAAAATAGATTCAAATTTTTTCAAAAAAAATTTTCAGAAATAGAACATACAATTTTTACAGAAATAGAATGTAAAAATAATATCAAAGGGATTATTTTTGATTTAGGTGTATCAAATTTACAATTAAAAAAAAATAAGAGAGGCTTTTCATTTAAACATGACGGTCCCTTAGATATGAGAATGTCAAAAGAGGGGTTAAAGGCATTTGATGTAATCAATAATTTCAGTGAAGAAAATTTATCAAATATATTTTATACACTTGGTGATGAAGTATATTCGAGAAAAATTGCAAAAAATATTGTCAAATTTAGACAAAATAGATCAATTAACACAACGATAGAGCTTGCCGATATTATTAGAAAAACCGTCCCAGGCCGGCCAAAAAAAATTGATAAGGCTACTAAAACATTTCAAGCAATAAGAATGTTAGTCAACGATGAATTGAACGAACTCAAGAAGGGTTTAGTAACTTCAGAAAATATTTTAGCTCGTGGGGGGACACTTTGTGTTGTTTCTTTTCACTCAAAAGAAGATAAATTAGTAAAGAATTTTTTAAATATTTGTCAAGGTAAAACTAAAACATTTATATCAAAATTTTTACCTCCTGAGCCTAATATAAAAAATAGTTTTGAAATTATTACTAAGAAACCAATAACTCCATCTATTAGAGAAATTAAGATCAATCCTAAATCAAGGTCTGCAAAACTTAGAATTGCGAAGAGAACAAAATTTTGTCCAATATATAATAGAGAAATAGCAGCATGATAAAAATCACTTATGCTCTAATTTTATTTTCAGTNTTTGGAGTTATNCTNTTCCATTATGAGACAAAAAATAATTATAAAATAAAAGAAAAAGAAATATTCGAATTAAAAAAATTAATTTCAGAGAAACAACAAAATTTAAAACTTATGAAAGCCGAGCTTGCTTATTTATCTAGNCCCGAAAGACTTGAGTCTCTNGCAAAAAATAAACTAAATATGAAAGANATTTTACCNACAGACATTTGGAATATAAGCGATTTGTCAAAACTATACTTTGAAAAANAATAAAAAGGAGCATTAAAATGAATTTAAATTTATCAATACCCAAAAATATTGAAAATATTCAACCTAAAATTTCNGTTATTGGAGTTGGTGGTGCTGGATGTAATGCCGTTAATACAATGATAAATTCAAATGTAAATAATATTGATTTTTTAGTNGCAAATACNGATGGGCAAGCATTATCCAGAAGCATGGCAAAAAAACAAATACAACTTGGAAAAGAGCTCACAAGTGGNTTAGGGGCTGGTTCAGATTATATTATTGGTGAACAAGCTGCACTAGAAACTATTGATGAAATATTGATGGAGCTTGAAGATGTAAATATGTTATTTATTGCAACAGGAATGGGNGGTGGCACAGGAACTGGAGCAGCTCCTGTAATAGCTGAAAAAGCTAAAGAAAANGGAATCCTNACAATTGCCGTTGTAACCAAGCCATTTGATTTTGAAGGCAAAAAAAGGATGGATACTGCATTAATTGGATTAGAGAAATTAGAAAAATCAGTTGATACATTAATTGTGATACCCAATCAAAATTTATTTCAGATAGCAAATGAAAAAACAACATTTTCTGAAGCTTTTCAACTAGCAGACGATGTTCTTTACCAGGGAATTATTGGGATCACAGATTTNATAACNCATCCTGGCATGATCAACTTAGATTTTTCAGATATAAAATCTGTTATGAAAAATAAAGGTCAAGCAATGATGGGAACTGCAGAACATTCTGGAGAGAANAGAGCTAAAATCGCTGCTGAAATGGCTCTTAACAACCCATTGCTAGATAATTCTTCTATTGATGGTGCCTCTTCAATTTTATTAAATATTAAAGGTGGATCTGATTTAGCTTTGTTTGAAGTTGATGAGGCAGCAACATTAATCAGATCAAAAGTAGCAGTAGATGCTAATATTATTTTTGGATCATCCATTGATGAAAACTTAGATGGTATTATAAAAGTTTCCGTAGTTGCAACAGGTATTAATAATTTAACTTTAAATCTAAAAGTAGATGATGCTGAAAAAACGAATTTTATGGCAGAAGAAAATATTGTAACTAAACCCACTATAGATAAACAAATCGATTTAGAGACAAAAATAGCCGATTTAAATAAAGGTTCAACTTTTGAAAATAAGCAAGAAATTAGTGACAAAGATTCTTTAACCTTTTTAGAAAAAAAGGAAAAAGAATTATCAGAAATTTTAAATAAAAAAGAACCTTCCTTAAGAAATGAACTAGAAGAAAATCAATTTTTAAAAAAAATTTCTAATATATTTTCTAATAATAAATCCAAAAATACTCTAGAAAAAGAAGAAGTATATCCTTTGAAGGAAGAAGGTTTATCTGTTCCTAAAAATGAAGAAAGACCTCTTGTGAATCTTAGTGAGACAGTCACTAAAAAAGATGATAATGAGCAAATTAATTTACTTGAAATGGACGAAGATGAAACATCTAGTCATGATGAAGATGATGTGTTAGAAATCCCAGCCTTTTTAAGAAGGCAAGCGAATTGACTTAGACTTAATGGAAAATATTAAAAAAATTAAATTTAAAGTTATTATATGTAGCTTTTCCTTTTTTATAGTTTATTTTGGCGTAGCCTTTTCGATGCTTACTTTAAGTCCTGAAAAAAGAGAGGAAAGTAAATATAGCAAAAAAATAGTACATAATAAGTCTCAGATAAGAGGTAATATTTATGATAGTAATGGTTTTTTAATTGCAACAACTATAAGAAAATATGATTTAGTTATAAATCCAAGTATATTAAGGTCACCTGAAAATTTTTATGAACAATTGGAAAATATTTTTCATAAGGAAATTAATTTAAGCCTTAAAAAAAAATTATACTCAAAGTTGAAATACTTAAAAATAAAGAAAAATATATCACAAATAGAATATAAAAAAGTTCTAGAAATTGGTGAGCCTGGGATTAATATTGAAGAAAACTATATTAGAAAGTATCCTGGTAAATCTTTAGCCTCTCATATAATAGGCAAAGTTGATGTGGATGGGAAAGGCATATCTGGCTTAGAATTTAAATTAAATAACCAACTAACAGATTCTCAGAATGTTCATTTGTCTATTGATAGTGGAATACAAAATATTCTAAAACAATTAATACTTAAACAAATTAGAAAATTTCAAGCAGATGGTGGTTCAGGAATCCTTATGAATGCCCATAATGGTAAGATTAGAGCTATAGTTTCATTACCAGATTATGATAACAACATAAATAATAATTTGTCTAAAGAACAAATTTTTAATAATGCTACTAAAGGTACATATGAGTTAGGTTCTACACTTAAAATTTTTACAGCAGCAATGGCCATTGAAAGTGGTAAATTTAAAGATAATGACTTAATTGATGTTTCTGCTCCAATCCCTTTAAGTAAATTTCAAATAATCAAAGATATAAAAAAAATTAATTTTCCAATAAATTTACCAGAAATTATTGTACATTCCAGTAATATTGGTACTGCAAAAATTGCAAGCTCTTTAGGACATGATCTTCAAAATAAATATTTTGAATTGCTAGGCTTCAATAAAAAAGTTAATATCGAGATCGTCGAAACAGCATTACCTTTTATAAATAGAGAACTCCGTCCTGCTTCACTAATGTCAAAATCATATGGTTATGGAATTCGAATTTCTCCTCTACATTTAGCAAAAGCAACAGCCATAGTTCTCAATGGTGGCAAATTAGTTTCGCCAACGTTACTAAACACACAATTTCAAAAAACTCAATATAAACAAATATTTTCTTCTGAAACATCCAGAAAAATAAGGAGTATTCTATATTTAGTTATAAATGACCGAAATGGCACAGGAAAACGTGCAAAAAGTTTCTATTATCCAATAGGAGGTAAAACCGGAACAGCAAATAAGTTAATTGATGGCAGGTATTCAAAAACAGAAAATATAGTAGCTTTTACAGGCGGTTTTCCAATTGATAAACCTCAATACATTTTTACCATTGTCATTGATGGACCTAAACCTCAAAAATTTTCTGCTAACAGAAACACTGCAGGATGGGTAATAGCACCAATAGTTGGGAAACTTGTTGACAGAATTTCTCCCATTTTAAAAATTGCACCATTAAATTTAGAACCATCAGAAATGGGTTTAAAAAATTATAAAATTAGGGGAACAACTCTTTAAATGAAATTCATAGAGTTAATAAATCAAAGTAATTTNTTAAAANAAAGATTAGAAAATATCGATGATATTTTTAAAAATTCTTTANTAGAAGGTATAACTAATAATAGTAAAAAAATNAAAAAAAATTATNTTTTTTTTGCTAATATTGGAGANAAANNTAATGGAAATANATTTATTGAAGAAGCAAAACAAAATGGTGCGACAATTATTATTTCAAGTGTTGAAACAGGCAAAAATATANTNAAATTACCNAAAAAAGATTACTCTTTGGTTTATCCTTATTTATGCTCACAATTCTACAAAAAAAAACCTGAAAATGTAATTGCGGTCACNGGAACTAATGGNAAAACTTCTGTAACAGATTTTTGTTGCCAAATATGGAATTTTGTTGGTTGGAATTCNGCGTCAATAGGTACTTTAGGTATAAAAAAGTCAANTGATGAACANCGCTATTCAATAGACGATAATCTTACAACAGCAGATTCAAGCGAATTAAACAAACAATTAAAAAAACTAAATGATCAGGAAATTTCACANGTAGCANTAGAAGCATCTTCCCATGGAATTTTTCAAAACCGATTAATNGGAATAAATTTTAATGGTGCTATTTTTACAAACCTTTCTCATGATCATTTAGATTTCCATAAAACAATGGATAATTATTTTTTAGCNAAAAAAANATTATTTACAGAACATTTAAAAGATGGAGCTAGCGTATCAATAAATTTGGATGATNACTATGGACTAAAACTTTANAACAAAATCAAAATAAAAAAATATACATTTGTAAATTACGGATTTNANAATCAATCTGATTTGAAAATAAAAAAAATNNAAAAAATTGAAAAAATATGGCAATTAGAATTGGAATATAAAAACATTGTATATAGAACTAACATTGGCCTTATAGGCCATTTTCAAATTTATAACGCCTTAGCAGCTGCATCTATATGTTTAGGTCTTGGCATGGCTGAAGACATTATTTTTAAATCATTAGGTTATCTTAAAACTGTNCCTGGAAGAATGCAGATGATTAATGACCATCCATCAAAAGCAACTATAATCATTGATTATGCACATACACCTAGTGCCCTTGAGAATGCTATTTTAGCTGTAAAAAAATTAAAGACAAAAGGTAAAATATATACTTTGTTTGGNTGTGGTGGTGAAAGAGATGTTGAGAAAAGNTCTAAAATGGGGGAAGTAGCTTTTGCTAANTCTGATTTTACNATAATAACTGATGACAACCCAAGATCAGAAGATCCCTCAATNATAAGAAAAAATATAATTAANAACTATNCAAAAGCAATTGAGATANCTGGAAGAGANATTGCNATNAAAAAAGCTATAAGCTTTTTAAAGAAAGATGATGTATTAATTATTGCTGGCAAAGGTCATGAAAAAACCCAAACTATAGGAACTGAAACCCTACCTTTTGATGATTTTTCTGTTGTTAAAAATACATTTGAGAGTTTTTATAATGTCAAATGATATAGATATTAATCAATTATGGACAAAAGAGGAGGTAATAAATGCAACAAAAGCTAAAGATTTTACTTTAAACTTTTTAAATTCAGTAAAAATTACTGGCGTAAGTATTGATACTCGTACATTAAAAAAAAATGAATTGTTTATCGCAATTAAGGGAAAAAATTTTGATGGACATCATTTTATTGAAGAAGCTATAAATATTGGAGCCTCAGGTGTCATAGTTTCATCTAAAAAAGATGCCATTAAATTTAAGGGACTTTATGTTCATGATACCCTTAAAGCATTATTTGACTTGGCAAATTTTTCTAGAAAAAGATTCAATGGGAAAATCATTGCAATTACAGGTTCCAATGGGAAAACATCTACTAAAGATATGGCAAATATTATTTTTAGTAAATTTGGAAAATCACACGCAACATCTGGAAATAATAATAATATTATCGGCTTATCATTAACTCTATCAAGATTAAATAAATCATATGATTACTGTATTTTGGAATTAGGAATGAGTAATAAACAAGAGTTAAAAAAATTATCTCTTATTTCAAGGCCAGATTTCGTCATCATTACAAATGTTTCAAAAAATCATCTTGAGAACTTTAAATCAGAAGAAGAAATTGCATTAGCAAAAAGTGAGATATTTCATGGCTTAAAAGAAAATGGAATAATTCTTTTAAATTATGATGATAGGTGGTTCAATTTTCTTAAAAAAATTGCTCTTACTTATACTAATAAAATAATACCATTTGGACTTAAAAAATCAATTTTAACAATTCAAGAAACTAATGATAATATTATTATTCAATGTAAAAAGTTTAAATTAAACCTAAATCACTTGCCAAAATATTTAGTAATTAATTTGATAAGTATTTTATCATTAATCAAATATCTAAACTTAAATTTACTTAAAATAAAATCTACACTTAGTAAACTTTCTCCTACTGAAGGCCGTGGTAATATTTTTAAAATTAGAACTAACAACAATGAGATGATTACTATAATTAATGATGCTTACAACTCTAGCCCTGAATCCTTAAATGAATCTTTAAAAAATCTTTATATAAACAGTTCAAATAAATATGTTTTAATTATTGGTGATATGTTGGAACTAGGTCCAAAATCTTTATCTTATCACAAGAAACTTATCCCAATTATTAAAAAAATAAACCCTAGAACTTTACTAACTATAGGAAATATTTCACAAGTAATATCAGATAATTTAAAAAACAATATATTTTGTAAACATTTTAAGAATGTAACATTACTTAAAAAAAACTTTGAAAAACTTATAAACCATAATGATATAATTTTTATCAAAGGCTCAAATAGTATAGGACTGTATAGCTTTTGTAACTATCTCAAAGAAAATTATGAAATTGGAGAGTAAATTTGTTTCCTGAATTTTTTTTAAATTATGTAGATTATTTTCAGCCTTTAAACGTTTTTAGGTATATAACTTTTAGAACTGGTGGGGCAATATTAACAGCTTTATTAATTAGCTTCTTACTTGGTCCTTTTTTAATTAAAAAACTTAAAAAATTTCAGTCAATTGGTCAGCCAATAAGAAATGATGGACCGGAAAGTCATTTAATAAATAAAAAAGGCACACCAACTATGGGTGGATTATTAATTTTATTTGCCTTTCTAAGCTCTACAATTTTATGGTCAAAATTAGATAATATTCTAATTTGGGTGATTTTGTTAACCTCAACATTTTTTGGACTTATAGGTCTTTATGATGATTGGTTGAAAATTAGCAAAAAATCAAGCAATGGCCTTAAAGCAAGTTATAAGATTATTCTTCAATTAACTATTGCGCTATTCGCCGTAATTATAATAAATGATCAATTTCCAATAAATTATGCAAACACAATTTCTTTACCTTTTTTTAAAGAAACAATCATTAATTTAGGTATTTTTTATATACCTTTTGGCATTCTAGTGATTGTTGGTAGTTCAAATGCGGTAAATCTTACAGATGGACTAGACGGCTTAGCAATTGTTCCCGTAATGATTGCAGCTTCGTCATTTGCACTTATAGCATACTTGGTCGGAAATATAAATTTTTCTAATTATCTTCAAATAACACATGTCCCTGGTGTTGGTGAATTAACAGTTTTAGCTGGTGCTCTAGTTGGTGCAGGATTAGGGTTTTTGTGGTTTAATGCACCACCTGCAATGGTGTTTATGGGAGATACAGGTTCACTATCCTTGGGAGCTTTTTTGGGTTCAACAGCTATTGCAGTACGCCATGAAATTGTTCTATTAATCATTGGTGGTCTATTTGTTTTGGAGACTGTTTCAGTGATAATTCAAGTTTTATCATTTAAAATTACAGGTAAAAGAATATTTAAAATGGCGCCTTTACATCACCATTTTGAACAAAAAGGATGGAAAGAATCCACGATTGTAATTAGATTTTGGATAATTGCTGTCATTCTAGCTTTAATTGGTCTTTCATCATTAAAATTAAGATAGAGTTTGGCAGATAAAAATAATATGAAAACGCTAACTGGAATACTTGGAATGGGAATATCTGGATCTGCAGCTTTAAGTTTTCTTGAGGCAAAAGATGAGAAAATCACAATATATGATGATAAACTTGAACCAAATGAAAAACAAAAAAAATATTGGGAAAANTANATTAATTGGGATTGGAAAAAAATAAGTAGAATTATAATTTCCCCCGGAATAAANCTATATGGTCAAAACAAACATCCCGCTATAAAGCTTGCTGAAGAAAATAATGTAAAACTTATTAATGAAATCGAGTTGTTCTTTGAACAAAAACCTAAATCAAAAATAATTGGTATTACAGGAACAAATGGNAANTCTACACTTGTTTCATTAATTGCACACATTTTNACAGAAAATAATATACAAAATACATTATGTGGAAATTTTGGATACCCAGTATGCCTCATTGATCCTACAAAAGATGAAAGGGTAATTATAATTGAATTATCAAGTTATCAGTTACTTTCAATACCAAATTTAAAAGTAGATTTTGGTGTAATCACAAACATATCAAAAGATCATCTAGATTTTCATAGAAATTTTAATTCATATCTTAACGCAAAATTAAGGTTAATTGATTCTTTAAAGGAAAATGGAACATTAATAATAAATCACTTCGATCAATTTTTAAGAGATAAAATTTTTCAAAGAATTGAAAAGCCTTTTAATAATTTTAAAATAATAAATACAAAAGGTATCAGACATAAATCAAGCCACATTGTTGGTAATCATAATTTTGTTCTACTAGAGATAGCTTATTTAATTGCAAAGAAACTAGGTATAAAAGAAACTTCTATAAAATCATCAATTTCTAATTTCAAACCTTTGTCTCACAGNATGGAAATTATTTATATTTCAAAATTTTTTAACATAATTAATGATAGTAAAGCTACAAATGGTAACTCAGCCTCAGCGGCATTAAGATCATTTAAAAATATTCACTGGATAGCCGGGGGTCNGGCAAAAGAAGATGGATTAGGAGAAGCAGTAAATTATTTAAAGGAAGTTGAAGCAATTTATTTATTTGGCAGTTCTAAAAAAACATTCAAAAAACAATTAATAAAATCAAGTTTTTCAAAAAAAATCTTTGAGTATAACGATTTAAAAGAGNTAATTGACAGTTTATTTGTNAAAATTAAAAAANNTAAAAGTTATCCATTAACAATTTTGTTTTCTCCAGCAGCTGCGAGTTTTGACCAATNCAAAAACTTTGAAGAAAGAGGTGAAAGTTTNAAAACAATTATTTCACAAATAACCCCCAAAATTAAAAATGATACTTTCTCGTTCTGATAGATCAAATCTAGCCATTTGGCTTTGGACCATTGATAGATGGTTATTTTTAAGTTTTTTAACTTTGTTATTTCTAGGTATCATTTTTACCTTAACCTCATCAAGTACAATAGCCATAAAATTAGAATTAGATAGTTATCATTTTTCGATTAGACATTCAATTTTTGTAGTTTTAAGCCTAATAAGTGCCNTTTTACTAAGTANGCTTAATACTGAAAAAATAAAAATTTTTTCATTCATCNGCTTTGTAANAATACTTTTAATTTTATTATACTGCACNCAGTATGGGTCTGAAATTAAAGGTGCAAAGCGTTGGATCAAGATATTCGGACAATCAATACAACCAAGTGAATTTATTAAACCATTTTTTATAATTNTCAATGCTTGGCTTTTGTCAAATTGGAAATTAAATAAAAATCTACATGCATTAATAACCTCAATTTTATTAATTATTTTACTCAANAGTATATTACTAATGCAACCTGATTTAGGCATGACTTTGTTGATAACAACTATATGGATTTTCCAATTAATTATAACTGGAATACCAATACTATTTTTTATTTTGTTAATATTTNTAATTCCAATTCTTATTTTATTAGCATATAATTTTTATTCTCACGTATATTTTAGAATNAATNATTTTCTNGANGGTACAAATTTTCAAGCNAATCAAGCTTTAAAATTATTTAANGATGCTGGCTTTTTTGGNAAAGGTATTGGTGAAGGTTCTTTAAAAAATAATTTNCCAGATGCACATACAGATTTTATTTTTTCTGTAATTGCAGAAGAATTTGGATTAATTATATGNTTTTTAATAATNTTAATTTATACANTAATNATATTAAGGCCTATTATTATNTCTTTGCNAAGTGATGATTTTTTTAAAATACTAAGTTTATCTAGTTTATCTGCATTATTAGGTGTTCAATCATTAATTCACATTTCAAGTAATTTATCTTTAATACCTACAAAGGGAATGACATTACCTTTTTTATCTTATGGTGGATCATCCACAATTTCAGCNTCAATAGCTATTGGAATNTTATTAAGTTTAACNAGAAAACANATTAACTTTAATGAAGTTAAATTAAATATTGAACAATATAAATGAATTTTGANAACTCAAAAAATATTATTTCAATAATTTCTGGTGGAACAGGTGGGCATATATTCCCTGCTTTAGCTATACTTAAAAAATTANNTAATTATNAAATAATTTTTATTACAGATNCAAGAGGTTATANNCATCTAAAANACGATGTTTTATTTATGAAACTNANAAATGTAGAAATTNTNAAAATACCTNCTATTAGTCCNTTTGCAAAGGGAATTGTGANTAAATTAAAATTTTTATATTATTTTATTTANTCATTCATAAAATTATTAACTTTTTATTTTAATAATAAACCTCAANTTCAAATTGGCTTTGGAGGATATGTATCAGTCTTACCATGTATNGTTGGNAAAATNTTTTTTAAAATAGATTATTTCATTCATGAGCAAAATGCTGTGATGGGCAGAGCAAACAAAGTATTAGAGCATTTTACTTCCACAACTTTTATGCCTTTCACAAAAATAACTCCTAATAGATATTTAAACAAAAGAGTTTACTCAGGAACACCCATAAGAGANGAGATATATTCATTAANAACACCTAANATAAATACNAATAGATTTAATATATTAATTTTTGGNGGTAGTTTAGGATCTGAATTCTTTTCAAAAGAGNTAGTAAAATCTGTAATAAACCTAAACAACAAAATTAAAAAGGATATATTTATTTCTCATCAAATAACAACTTCAAATTTAAAGAGTGTAAAAAAAAAATATCATCAAAATAATATTTTGTCAGATATAAGAGATTTTTTCCCAAATATAGAAAAATTATATAAAAGTACTGACTTACTCATTTGTAGAGCTGGTGGTTCAACTATAGCTGAAATTCTTCATCTGAAAATACCTTGCATAGTTTTTCCATTAACCAATTCATTAGATAACCATCAATTTTTTAATAGTAAAATTATTGAAAACTATAAATTGGGCTGGGTAATTAATGAAAATTATTTTAATAATGCACATTTTACAAAACTAATTGAAAGTATTATCTTGAATAAAAAGTTATTAAAAAAAATAAAAAACAATTTTGAAAAATATTCTACCAAAAATAATGACAAAACAAATTTTCAATCTTCAGTTGAAATTATCACAAATGTTTTAATGACACACATTTCAACATCGGAGAATAAAAAATGATAATTAACATTCCTAAAAACTTTGGTTTTTTTCATTTTATCGGAATTGGTGGCATTGGGATGAGTGGAATAGCTGAAATTTTACTTAAATCTGGATATCAAGTCCAAGGAAGTGACCTATCCTCTTCTAAAATAGTAAGTCGTTTGATTTCTTTAGGGGCTAAAATTTCTATTGGTCATGATAAAAAACAAATCCAAAACGCTAGTATAGTTATATTTTCTTCAGCAATTAAACAAAATAATCCTGAACTGATTGAAGCAAAAAAATTATTTATACCTATAATTCATAGATCTGAAATGCTTGGGGAATTAATGAAACTTAAAAAATCTATTGCAATTGCAGGCACTCACGGAAAAACTACAACTACCTCTTTAGTTTCAAAAATTCTTGATACAAATAAAATGGATCCAACCATAATTAATGGAGGAATTATTTCTTCATTAGCTAGCAATGCAAAATTAGGTCAAGGAGAATGGATGGTTGTAGAGGCTGATGAAAGTGATGGAAGCTTTTCTAAACTAATGCCAACTATAGCAATTATCACAAACATAGATTTAGAGCATCTTGACTTTCATAAAACAGAAAAAAATCTTGAGAATGCTTTTATAAATTTTATGTCCTCAATACCATTTTATGGATTATGTTCAGTATGTATAGATCACCCAAGAGTTCAAAAAATTTTTTCAAATTTAAAGAATAGAAAAATTATCAGTTATGGATTATCACCGAATGCCGATGTAAGAGGAACTAATATAATTACTAAAGATGAAAAAATGTACTTTGATGTCACTTATAAAAACAAAAGTAATGACAAAATGATGACAATCAAAAATATTGCATTTTCAATGTTAGGATTACATAATATTCAAAATGCTTTAGCTTCAATATCTGTAGCTTTACAATTAAACATTGATATTAAAATTATTAAGACTGCTCTTAAAAATTTTAACGGTGTACAAAGACGTTTTCAACTAATTGATACCTATAAAAAATCAAAAATAATTGATGATTACGGACATCATCCCGAAGAAATAAAAGCAGCATTAAGTGCAACAAAATTGTTAAAACGAAATAGTAAAGTTTTAGCTATATTTCAACCACACAGATATTCTAGATTAAAAAATCATTTTAACGAATTTTGCTCATGTTTTAATGATGCAGACGAAGTTGTTTTACTTAATGTATATCCAGCAGGTGAAAAAAAAATGAACAATTTTGAGAGTATTAATCTAGAAAATGGCATTAGAAATTATGGGCATAAAAATGTAAATTTTCTTAAAAAGGATGATGATATTTATAAATTTATATTCAACAAAATAGATAAGTATGAAATTATAATTTTTTTAGGTGCTGGGAATATAACAAAAATTGCAAATAATTTAAAACAAGAATTAAAAAATTTAGAAAATTGTTAAACAAGATGATTGAAAAAAATAATATAGTCAAAAATAAAAAATTAAATAGATTAACTTGGTTCGGAGTTGGCGGAACATCTAAAATTTATTTTCAACCAGAAACTGAAGAAGATTTAATATCATTTTTAAAAAAAAATAAATCTAATTTGAACATCTATCCTTTAGGCGCAGGATCCAACATAGTTATTAGAGATAAAGGATATAATGGCATTATAATTCATTTTAATAAATTAAATAAAATTTCAATTGATAATAAAGGAACAATTACATCTTATTGTGGTGCTATGGACGCAGAAGTCGCAAGATTTGCAAGAAATAATGCAAGAAGTGGATTAGAGTTTTTAATTGGGATACCAGGAACAATTGGCGGTGGAATTAGAATGAATTCTGGCGCTTACGGGTCTGAAATAAAAAACTTTTTAATTAATGTTATAGCTGTAAATAAAAAGGGAATTTTAAAAACATTCACGGTTGAAGAATTAGGTCTAAATTATAGATCTAATAGTCTTAGTCAGGAGTGGATGTTTTTAAAAGCAAATTTCAGATCAAATAAAGGTTCTATCAATCGTATTCAAGATAAAATGAAAGAAATTATAAAATCTAGAAAGGACAGTCAACCAACTGGATTAAAAACAGGTGGAAGTACATTCATGAATGGAAAAGATTTCAAGGCTTGGGAACTTATTGATAATGCTGGGTGTAGAGGATTGAAAGTTGGTGGAGCAGTTATATCTGAAAAACATTGTAATTTTATAATTAATGAAAATTACGCAAGCGCAACTGATATAGAAAATTTAGGAGAATTAGTTAGAGATAAAGTTTTTAAAAAAACAGGAAGAAAACTTAATTGGGAAATAAAAATAATTGGTGAAAAATGAAAAATCAAAAATTACATGTAGCTTTTTTAATGGGTGGATTAAGTAAAGAAAAAGAAGTATCAATGAATTCAGGAAACGCCTGTTATGAAGCAATTGATAAAAAAAGATATTCAGCATCAAAAATTGTAGTTAATAAAAATTTTTATGCTCAAATTTTAAATATCAAACCAGACATTTGCTTTAATGCTTTACACGGTTCGTTTGGAGAAGATGGTACTATACAGTCCTTTTTAAATAAAATTAAAATCCCGTACACTCATTCTGGATCAAGTACATCATGCTTAGCCATGAATAAATTGTTAACTAAACACTTTTTAACTGTTTCTACAAAAGATGGCTCAGAAAGTATTATTTTTCCAGACACATATTTTTTCAAATCATTGAAAGAATATAGAAAATTTTTGCCACTAGTTCTAAAACCAATTTCCGGAGGTAGTTCAGTTGAAGTAGAGATTTTAAAAAATGAAAGTGATTTAAATTGTCATGAAAAACAAATTTTTAATGATAAATTTATAGTTGAGCCTTTGGTTGGTAATAGGGAATTAACTGTTTCAGTCTTAAATAACAAACCTATGGTAGTTACAGAAATTATGTCTAAAAAAAGTTTATTCTATGACTATAAATCAAAATATTCAATCAATGGATCAAATCACATATTACCCGCAAAATTACCTCATTATACATATAAAAAAGTAATGAATTGGGCTAAATCTGCTCACAAATTATTGGGCTGTTCAGGGATCACTAGAAGTGATTTTAGATATAACGATATTACAAAAGAATTATTTATGCTTGAAATAAATACTCAACCAGGTATGACAAAAACTTCATTATCCCCAGAACAAGCAAACTATTGTAATATATCATTGACAGAATTAGTCCATCAACTTATTGAAAAAGCAAAATTTGAGAAGGTTTAATATAATTTACAATATTATAAAATTATCAAATCAAATAAAGCTTACATTTTTTAAAATTATTTTTCTAATTTTAGTTATTTTAATTTTTTCTATCCTAGCAGTAAAAAAGGAAATGTTCATAAACCATTTTTTAAATGTAAAGACTTTTTTATTGGCTTCAGATGACAAAAAATCAATCCCGAAGATATTAATTGAAGGAAATCAATATGTGAACATTAATAAATTACTCCTAAGCATAAACAAAAATTTAGGAAATTCAAAAATTAATAATGATCTTCACATAATATCAGATGTATTAAAACAAAATCAATTAATTAAGAAATTTATTATAAAGAGATCTTCAAAAAATATAATTTTAATTAAAATAGAAGAAAAACATATTATTGGATTTACCAGTATAAAAAGTAAAGATTTTTTGATAGATAGAAAAAATAATTTAATTCCATTTAAATTAACTCCAAATTTATTTCATATACCAACTTTTTTAGGAAAAAATTCTAACAAAAATGCAAATCTTATATTAAGATTAATAAGTGAAAGTGAAATTAATTTAAATTTTAACTCATTTTCTTTTGTAAATGAAAGAAGGTGGAATATTAATCTAGAGAATGGAGTAAAGATTCTATTACCTGAAATGAAAGTATTAGAAACTCTAGTGCTTTTAAAAAAAGTTGACACAGAGAATAATCTTCTGAACGGTAATTTTGTTGAAATTGATTTAAGAATTAATGGAAAATATTTTCTTAAACCAAAAATTAATTAGACTTTAAATATTTTTAAAGAGGTGATTCAATTAAAAAAAATAGTCATAAAATTCACGTTGGTTTAGATATTGGTAATAGTAAAATTGCATGTTTGATTGGACAATCAGTAGATAATAATAATATTCAAATAAAAGTTCTAGGTTTCGGACAGCATATTTCGATGGGCTTGAATAGAGGAAAAGTTACAGATTTAGTTAAATTGTCTCATGCCATATCCAAAGCTGTAGAAAAAGCTGAAGAAATGGCTGGTTTCAGGGTTTCAAATCTTAACTGTAACATAAGTGGAGGTTCACCGTTTTCTGAAATCACAACTAATAATCTACAAATTGATAATGAATTTATAAAAAAACATGATATTTTAAAATTATTGAATGATGACAAATATAAAGATAAATACCAACAATATGTCCCACTCAGTCGAACACCTAAAGCATTTAAAATTGATCATGATTTTGAAGTTGACAACCCAGTTGGACTTAAAAGTAAAAGTTTAACTCTTGACGCAATTAATACTTTTGTTGATAGAGATGTTTTAACAAATATAAATAAAACTGTAGAGCTATGTCATTTAAACATAGATAAGTTTTATATAACTCCAGAATTAACAGGAATTTCAACTATGATTAGAGAAGAACGGCATCATGGAGCTATAATTATAGATATAGGAGCAAGCTTAACATCTATTGGCGTATATTTAAAAGATAATTTGGTCTTCTCTAACATAATAAAAGTAGGTGGAATCCATATAACTAGTGATCTTGTTAAGGGTTTAGGTACAGAAGCAGAAGAGGCGGAAAAACTTAAAATATTACATGGGTCAGTTGATAATGATCAAGTTGATGCTTTTAAAAAAATTGATGTTAAAATAATAACTGAAAAAGGTGAAATAACATCCCATGATTTTCCTAAATCAATGTTAACTGCAATAATAAAGCCTCGAGTAGAAGAAATATTTGAGTTAATTGTAAATAAATTAAACCAATCATTTCCCGATTATTCAAAAATTTCAAAAATTATAATAACAGGTGGAACATCAAATCTACATGGAATTAGTAATATTGCTAAAAATTATTTCAAATGTGATGTTAGAATTGGCAAGCCTATTGGTCTTTTAAATGCACCTGATCTTCTTCAATCACCAAGCTTTAGTTGCTTAGTTGGTTTAGTATTGAAAAGTTCAAGGGAGAGCGAAAATCAAAGTTTATTTTCGTTTATTTATAAACTTAAAAAAATGTTTTTAGGATAACCATACTAATTTAATAAAAAGTGAAACATTTAGTAACTATATTTGATTTGATATATAGAATTTCAGCCCATATATTATAATCCTATAATTATGAACATACTTAATTCAGATATACTTAACATTGATGTTAACCAAAAAACAATAAATTCCGTAATTTATTTCAATGGTGTTGGCATTCATTCTGGCAAAGCTGTAAATATGAAGTTAATACCTGCTCAAGAAAATTTTGGTATAATATTCAAAAGAGTTGACTTAGAAAAAGATAACTTAATCAAAGTTGATGTGAATAATATTGAAGATTCAAGATTTTGTTCGAAATTAAAGAACAATAAAGGTGTGTTTGTATCTACTATAGAACATCTCCTGGCAACCCTTCATGCGCTTGATATAAATAATTTATTAATCGAGATCAATTCTTCAGAATTACCTGCAATGGATGGAAGTTCAAATGAATTTACAAATAAAATAAACGAAATAGGTATAAAAATACAAAAAATACCTAAAAAGATAGTTAAAATACAAAAAACAATTAGTGTAAAATTAGGTGAACGATTTATAAAAGTTGACCCATCAGCATCACTTTCATTTACAGTGAAAATAAATTATCCCAACACTTTGATAGGGAAAGATAAGTATTGTTATACTCATAACAAGCACAACTTTTTAAATGAAATTTGCTACGCGAGGACATTTTGTATGTCAAAAGATGTTACTAAACTCAGAGCTTATGGTTATGGGCTTGGAGGAAATCTTAATAATGCTATTGTTGTAGATGAAAATAAGCTTTTAAATTCTTCAGGATTGAGATGTAAACAAGAATTTGTTAAACATAAGGTCTTAGATTGCGTTGGTGACTTCTACATGTGTGGGCTACCAATTATAGGTAAATTTCATGCATCAGAACCAGGCCACGAATTAAATAACAAATTACTAAAGAAAATTTTTAAAAATAAAGATAATTTTAAGATTGAAGAATCTAATTCATTTCAACCATATTTTCCAATGCAGAATAATATTTTAACAAATATTAATGTTGCTTAATTATAATTTGGAATAATTAAAAAAATAAGTTAGTTTATCTAACTGACTTAATTATGATGTATATTTTAAAAATTTTTTTCTTTTTATTAGTTGTTTCTTGTTCTTCGAAAGATGTCAAAATTATTACAGAAAATGAAACCGAAACTGATAAGAAAATTTTTAATAAAGGTTTAGATCTTATTAAAGATAAAAAGTACAAAGAAAGCATAATTGAATTTAAAAAAATTACTGATGAATTTCCTTACTCAGATTTTTCAGCTCAATCACAAATTTACAACGCTTATCTAAATTTTGAACTAAATAAATTAGATGAAACAATAATTATTTTAAATGAATATATTATAATGAACCCTAAGGGTAAATTTACAGAGTATGCAGAATATCTAATTGCTATGTGTTTTTATGTGCAAATATCTGATCCAACTCGAGATGGCAAATTTACCAAGACTGCTATTCAAAAGTTCAAAAAATTAATTAAAAAATATCCTAACTCTAAGTATGCAAAAGACTCCAAACCAAAATTAGAATATTTAAGAAACTATGTAGCTAAAAAAGAATTTGAAATAGGAATGTATTATTTAAAAAATAACGCACCATCACCNGCTATTAAAAGATTTTCATTAGTAATAGAAGATTATCAAGGAACAACTATTATACCTCAAACACTATTCAGAATGTATGAGGCCTTTTTAATNTTAAAATTAAAAGATAATGCTGATAAAACTTATGCAATACTTAAATTTAATTTTCCCAATAGTAAATGGATAAACGAAATCAAAAAACACAATAAAAATATCAACCCAAAAAATAGTTTTTTTGGAAGTATAGTAAGTAAAGTAAAGTCAATCTTCTAATTTTAAATGTTAAATAAACTTATAATAAAAGATATTGTATTAATTAAACATTTAGACTTAGAATTTAAATATGGATTTACNGTCTTAACAGGGGAAACNGGTACTGGAAAATCTATTTTAATTGATTCATTAGGATTAATACTTGGGAATAGAGCAAACTTTAATCTGATAAGACAAGGACAAAACAAAGGATCTGTGACAGCTTTTTTTTCANAAGTAAATGATAAACATATAACCAATTACTTAAATAAAATAGATATTGATATAAATGAACAATTTATAATTAGAAGGGAGCTTCATTCAAATGGAAAATCTTTTTCATTCATAAATGATGTCCCTATTTCAATAAATGCACTAAAAATAATTACAAATTTCATGGTTGAAATNCAGGGTCAATTTGAAAACCANAGTTTGTTAAATGAAAAACATCATCTTGATTTGCTAGATAAATATGGAATTNAAGAAGAATTAAAAAATGATGTTTCTTATTTATGGAANAATTACCAANCAAACGTAAGTAAATTAAATAATTTACNATCANTCAATGATAAAAATACAAATGATAAAGATTGGTTAGAATATGCATTNAAAGAATTGGAAGATTTAAACCCCCAAGAAAATGAAGAAAATGAACTTTTAATTAAAAGAAAAACATTAATTAATAAAGATAAGTTTGTAGATACTTTTAATGAAGCAAAAAATATAATTGATGGTGAATACGGACTAGAAACTTTAACTAAAAATTTAATAAGATTATTTTCAAAGTTAGATAATTTTGAAGATGAAAATGTAAAACAAATAAGTAAACTGTTAAATGATCACTTTATAACTTTAGAGGAAATTAATAACTCAATTAATAAAAGTGAATATTTAAACGAAAACAATGATAATACTCTGGATCTAATAGAAGAAAGACTTTATAAATTAAGAAATTTATCAACCAAGCATAGATGTCAAATTAATACTTTACAGGCTAAAAAAAGTGAAATTAAAGAAAAACTTAAGGCAATTACAAACATTTCTTCAGAATTAAATAATCAAAAAAAAATAACCACTGAAAGCTTTGAAACATACTTGAGAAAAGCAGAAATTTTATCAAAAAAAAGGACCCAAATTAGTAAAGATTTAATTAATGATGTAAATATCGAATTACCAAGTTTAAAATTAGAAAATGCTAAATTAGATGTTAAAATTGATACTCATGATAAGAGTTCTTTTTCATCACAAGGTATCGATAATATTAGATTTTTTGCTCAAACAAATAAGGATACCAAAATAGGTAAAATTAATGAAATTGCCTCTGGTGGTGAACTTTCTAGATTTTTATTAGCCATGAAATTAGTTATAGAAAAAGAAAATTCAAATAAAACATTAATTTTTGATGAAGTAGACAGCGGTGTCGGTGGTTCCACTGCAAGTGCTATTGGAACTAAATTATTAAATATTAGCCAAAAACAACAAACAATTGTTATAACACATTCTCCTCAAGTTGCCTCAAAAGGAATTCATCATATATTAATAAAAAAAAATATTGTTAATAACGAGACAATTACGCAATCGAATGAATTAAATACACATGAAAAAATTGAAGAAATAGCCAGGATGATCTCAGATGACAATATTTCTGACGAAGCAAGAAATGCTGCACAAAAACTTATGAATTAATATGGAAGATAAAATTTATAATCGACTAGTATTTTTAAAAAACCAAATAGAATATCATAATAAATTATATCATGGTCATGATGATCCTATTATTTCTGACCAAGAATTTGATAAACTTTGTGTAGAATATGATAGATTAATCTCAACAAATCCTAACATTGGATTTTCTAAAAGAAATGATGTTGGTTTTGATCCATTAGAAAAATTTACTAAGATCAAACATGCAAAGCCAATGTTATCATTAAGCAATGGTTTTAGTTATGATGATATAGAAGATTTTTTAAAAAAAACCCACAAATTTCTTAATAAAAAAAATAATGATATAGAATTTATCTGTGAACCAAAAATTGATGGGCTATCAATTTCTCTTCTATATATTGAGGGTAAACTAATTCAAGCTTTAACAAGAGGAAACGGGGTAGAAGGAGAATTAGTAACAGAAAATGTTTTGGCAATAAAAAATTTACCTAAAGAAATTTTTGATTGTCCGAAAATGATTGAGATACGTGGTGAGATTTTTATTACTAAAAATGATTTTAATAAACTTAATAAAGTTCAAACTGAAAATAATAATAAAAAATTTTCCAATGCAAGAAATGCTGCAGCAGGTTCTATAAGACAAAAAAATGTTGATGAAATTAGTAATAGAAAATTAAATTTTTTTGCTTATACGATAGGCCAAATATCTGAGAAGAATAATATAAATTCTCAATATATGCTCTTAAAAAAATTTAAAAAGTGGGGTTTTCAAATACCTGATGATATTGAATTATCAACAACCCTTAATGGAATTAAAAAATATTATGATACTATGTTAAACAAAAGAGATTCAATCAACTATGAAATTGATGGACTTGTATATAAAGTTAACTCTTTTGAATTACAAAAAAGACTTGGTGAAATGTCTAGAGCTCCTAGATGGGCAATTGCACATAAATTACCTAGCTCAACTAAACATACAATTATTAGAAAGATAGATTTACAAGTAGGAAGGACTGGTGTTATTACTCCTGTTGCCAGAGTTGATACAGTTAATATTGGAGGTGTAGACGTTTCAAATGTCACTCTGCATAATGAAGATGAGATAAAAAGAAAAGACATTAGAATTGGTGATACTGTTGTAATTGAAAGAGCAGGAGATGTAATACCTCATGTTTTAAGCGTAGTAAAAGAAAAAAGAATGAAAGAATCATCTAAGTTTGTAATAAAAAGAAACTGTCCATCATGTAATAAATTAACTATAAAAAAAGCTGGTGAAGCTCTCAGAAGATGTATAAATGTTACTTGTAATGCTCAAGTTATAGAAAAAATAATTCATTTTTGTTCTAAAAATGCTCTGAATATTGATGGGCTTGCTGAAAAACAAATTAAATACTTTTTTAAAAAAGGACTTATTTCTAAGTTTAGTGACATTTTTGATTTATATAAAAAAAAAGACGTTATAATTAAATGTGATGGTTTTGCAGAATTGTCAGTAAATAAATTATTGAAAAGTATAGATAAGTCTAAATCCGTTAGCTTTGATAAATTTATAATATCATTAGGAATCAAACAAGTTGGTGAAAATACCGCCAAAATTTTAGCAGGACATTATCAAAACTTACCTAATTTAATTCTTAATATGAAATTAGCTAATAATAAAAACTCAGATGAATTTAATAATCTAGTCAATATTGATCAAATTGGTTTCAGTGTTGCAGAAGATATCATTAAATATTTTAATTCATCTGAAAATCTTACTGAATTAGAAATCTTATCAATTAATTTAAATATACAGCTCTATACAAAAACAAATATTGACAGTTTTTTTTCAGATAAAAAAATAGTAATCACAGGAACGTTAGCTAGCTTTAGCAGAGATGAAATTAAAACTAAATTGAATTCATTAGGTGCTAAATTTATTAGTCAAATTTCAAGAAATGCAGATATTTTAATATGTGGAGAAAACCCAGGAAATAAACTGGAAAAAGCTGAACAACTAAGCATCAAAATTATTAATGAAAAAAAATTGAATGAATATTTAAAAGATTTATAAACTAGATGTTTTTCTGTTTAAAAAATTGATTAAATCTTTGTCTTTTTTTGAAATAAGAGGCATTAATTTTTGTTTTAACATTGAATGATATTGATTAATCAATTTAATTTCATTCTTCGTTAAAATATTTATATCTATTAATTTTTTTTCGTATGGAACAAGAGTTAATGTTTCAAATTTTAAAAAATTTCCAACTTTTTTTATTAATTCTAGATTTTCAATTCTTACTCCAAATTTTGGTCCATAATACCCAGGCTCGTTAGATATGACCATCCCTGGTTTTAACTCACTTAAGCTTGATTTACTTATAGAAACTGGCCCTTCATGTACATTTAAATAAAATCCAACCCCATGTCCAGTTCCATGAGGATAATCAAGTTTTCTTTCCCATAGGTGCAAACGCGCTACACAATCAATATCTTTTCCTTTAGTGCCTTCAGGGAAAATAAGTTTTGATAAAGCTAAATGTCCTTTCAATACATAAGTATATTTTTGTTTCATATTTTTTGAAGCTATGCCATGTATCAAAACTCTCGTTATGTCCGTTGTTCCATTTAAATATTGTCCACCAGAGTCAACTAGATATAAATTATTACTTTNAATTTTAGAACTTCCACCTTTTTTGTATCTATAATGAATAATTGAACCATTTTTACCATAAGCTGAAATAGTTGGAAAACTATTACTCTTAAACAAAGGATTTTTACTTCTAAATTCAAAAAGTTTTTTTGANAGAGTTTCTTCATCATATAAATTTTTAATACTTAAGTTTTCAAACCATTTCCAGAAGTTTAAAAAAGCTAGTCCNTCAACTTGGTGAACTTCTCTAAAATGTTTTTGCTCTACTTGATTTTTAATTGTTTTTAATAAAGGAATTGGTTGAGTTGTTTCCTTAATATTTATTTTATTTTTTTTTAATAAAGGTATTAAAAAAGCAGGGGTAGAACTATANTCAATAAGAAAAGTNTCTCCATTAAATTTTTTTAAAACTGANTTCAATTTTTTAAAATTTAAAATATGTATAACNTTTTTATTTTCTAAACTAAATGAAGGTAAATCTCTTTCAAAAAAAACATAAATATTTTGATTTTTATGTATTAATGCAAAACATCTTACGACAGGAGTATATTTTAATTGATTATCCCTTATGTTAAAAATCCAACTTACATCATCAGGNTTAAAGGTAATATGAGCATCAGCCTTTTTTTCTAGAAAAACNTNTAAAAGTCGTTTAAATTTATCATCAAAGCTTTCACCTATATACTTTATATCCAACTTATTAATTTGATGTTTTGGTANTTCAGGTTTATTTTTCCATACATNATCAATCAAATTNNTAAAANAAGCTAAAAAACTAACATTNATTCGATCTAATTCATTTTTCAAATATTTANAATCTCTAAAAGTAATAAACTTAGAATCGATACTTACAGTTTTAATATTATTTTGTTTTTCTAGAAAAAATATAATTTTATCAATTCCTCCATTAAAAAAAATAAACTCCTTTTGTGATACTTCAATTTTTAATTGCTCTTGNTATCTGCCGTCACTTATTATTGCTGATTTATATTTTTTTGAAGCTAATATTACTCCCCATCCCGCTGAACCAGAAAAATTTGATATATACTTTAATCTTTCATCTACTTCTAAAAGCTCCTCCGAAAAAAACATNTCATATTTAGGTACAATATATGCATCTATATTTTTTTGTTTCAATAAATTTTTAAATTCNATTAATTTATTCATTTTTTTATAAAAATAATTGATGTCCAGTTTTCTTCATTAGTAATTTTAACTGGATAAAGAGAGAAATTTCTATATAAATTNANNAAATANGANTTTTGTTCNTTTAAAATTCCAGAAATAATTAAAAATCCATTATAATNTAAAATATANTTAATTTGCTTTACTAANTGCTTTAATTCTGGAAAAAGNATATTTGCAAATACCAGGTCATAAAATGATTTTCTNTTATNTTTATTATCAAATAGTGAAACCTTAAAGACATTATTTTTCATGGGAATATTATTTTTTTTTATATTAAATTTNGTCATTTTTACAGCTAATTTGTCTACATCAACATAAGTGACATTAGATTTAGGCATTATTTTTTGTGAGGCAATGCCTAATATCCCACTACCTGAGCCTAAATCAAGTATATTTTTAAATTTTCTATTTTTTGATAATTCGCATAANTTTTGAATACAATGTCTTGTTGTATAATGATGTCCTGTTCCAAAAGCATAAGATGCATTTATTTTTAAAAGCTTTTTTGGAACATTACATAATTTGAAATAATTGTTATCATAAATAATAAAATTTCCAATAGTAACCGGTTTAAATTTTTGAATATTTTCATTTAACCAATTTTTATCTTCTAATTCATTAAAATAAATTTCGCCATGATTAATTGTGTGATTGTTTTTCATTTTGAATAGAGATAACTGGCAGTTTTTTCTAAATTGATTAATTTTTAGAAAATATTTGTTTTTTATGCTTGTTCCATTTATTAATAATTTACATAACCAATAATTTTCTCCTTTTTGCGTTAAATCTATACTTATAAACAACTCATCATCTTCAATATAATCTGTAAAAATGTCCTTAACATTATTTTCTAGATAAAAGTGAATAAGAGTAAATTTTTTTTGAAACATATAATTAAAATTTATTCTTTAAAAAAGATCCTATAACTTTTTTAATACCAGCTTTATAAAATTCGACTTCAACTTTATCATCGTCAATATCAATCACTACACCTGTTCCAAACTTTATGTGAAAAACTTTTTCACCAACTTTTAAATCTGAACCATTGTTATTTTGATGCGTTTGTTCAAAATAACTTGTAGAGTTCAGATTATCTGATTGTTTAAAATTATTATTTATTTTATAATTATATGATATCTCTTGGTTAAATTCGTAATCATTAAAATCATTTGTGTTATTATAATTTTCAACATTTGTTTCCAACACTTCTTCCTTAGGTAATTCTTCAATGAACCGAGAAGGAATGACATTTTGCCAACTTCCAAATATTTGTCTACTTGAGACATGACTAATGCATAAATGTTTTTTAGCTCTAGTAATCCCTACATATGCAAGTCTTCTTTCTTCTTCTAGACCTTCTTTGCCTTTCTCATCAATTGACCTTTGGCTAGGAAAAGCTCCTTCTTCCCAACAAGGTAGAAAAACCGACAAAAATTCTAACCCTTTAGCTGCATGAAGAGTCATCAATGAAATTTGACCATCCTTATGTTCTGCATCATTGTCATTTACTAGTGCAATATGCTCCAAAAACCCAAGCATGTTGTCAAAAGATGACATGGCATTAACAAGCTCTTTTAGGTTTTCTAGTCTTCCTTCAGATTCAAGAGATTTTTCTATCTGAAGATTTTTAATATAACCAGACTCCTCTAAAACCTTCATTGCTAAATCAACATGATTAATTTTATCTAAATCATGCTCCCAAATACTGTATAACTTAATAAACTCAATAAATGTTGCTTTAACTTTAGGTCGAAACTCATCAGTTTTAACTAAATCTTTTATAGATTCAAAAAGACTTTTTTTCTTATCTCTAGAATAAGTTTTTATAAAATTTAAAGTTTGGGGACCAATGCCCCTTTTAGGACTATTAATTATTCTTTCAAAAGCCAAATCATCTGATTTTTGAACGAGTAATCGAAAATAAGATAAAGCATCTCTTATTTCCAATCTTTCATAGAATTTAACTCCCACAACTTTATAAGGTAATCCAATTTGAACAAACCTCTCTTCAAATAATCTGGTTTGGTACCCTGCCCGAACTAAAACAGCAATTTCATCATAATTTATACCATTTTTTATTTGTGTTTCAATTTGCAAAGAGACTTTTCTGGACTCCTCTAGACCATCCCAAGCATGTAAAACATTTATTTTTTCTCCATCTTTAATAGAAGTCTTTAATGATTTACCTAATCTATATTCATTATTTGAGATTAATGCATTAGCTGCATTTAATATAAATTTTGATGATCTATAATTATCTTCAAGCCTAAGTATCTTTGCTTCTTCAAAATCTTTTTCAAAATTTAATATATTTTTAACATCAGCACCTCTCCACCCGTAAATTGACTGATCATCATCGCCAACACAACAAATATTGTTTTCTGGTTTTACCATTTTTTTTAACCATAAATATTGTGCCGTATTAGTATCCTGGTACTCATCAATTAAGAAATATCTCAATTTTATTTTTAATTTTTCTAAAACATCTTCATGATTATTAAAAATAGTTAAATTATGAAGGAGCAAGTCTGCAAAATCTACATAATTCATATCCAACAAACGNTTTTGATAATTTTNAAAAATANTACCTGCTTTACCATTAATTAAATATTGTTTTTCTGANTTTAATATATCTTTAAAAGTAAGCCCCATATCTTTCCATGAATTTATCAAATGCAGTACNAACTGNGGTGTNATTTTTNTTTCATCTAACTTTTCAAATATNATTAATTCTTTCAATAACCTCTTTTGATCATCAGGATTGATAATAGTAAAATTACTTTTAAGTAAGACTAATTCAGCATTTTCTCTTAAAATNCTNGCAGCNATAGAATGAAATGTTCCTAACCANATATTATTCACACGAGGACCTATTATAGTTTCAAGNCTTTCTCTCATTTCCCTAGCTGCCTTNTTGGTAAAAGTAACAGCCAAAATATTCCATGGGTTTGTTTTTTGTGAAAAGATTAAATTTGCAATTCTTGCTGTAAGAACTCTGGTTTTACCAGTTCCTGCTCCAGATAAAACTAATAAAGGTCCATCTAAAGTTTCTACAGCTTTTCTTTGATTATCATTTAATTCTTTAAAGAAGATATTATCGNTATAATTTTTATTTAATTTCTTTTCTAAAAATTTTAAATCTGTTAATTTATTAATATCAACATTAGTCATATTTTTATATTATATTATGCACAATAAATTGAAATAACTAATAACATGTTAAAAATAATTTCAAATAAAATAATTTTAATTCAAACNATCTTATTATTTTTTACCTTAATATTNACATTTTCATGCACTAGTAATGTNGTACAACAAGACATNAATGATCCTTTTGAGAANCTAAATAGAACAGTTTTTACATTTAATGAAAATTTTGATANTTATGTTTTAAAACCANTAAATGACGGATATGAAAAATTTCCAATGACTTTTAAAACANGTGTATCAAATCACGTTGAATGGGCATCTATTCCATCTACTATGTTAAATAGTGCGTTACAATTTGAGGCTAAAAATTTTGCTAATTCAAGTATAAAGTTTCTTCTTAATTCATTGACCCTTGGNTTGCACGATTTAGATAAAAACACAAAATTTAAAAATAANGACTTTGGAAGTACTCTTGCAAAATATAATATAAGTTCNGGACCATACATTGTTTTACCANTTTTAGGACCTAGATCTNTAAGGCATTTTTCTGNTAATATATTNGATAATTCTATTTTAAATGANACNAAAAATTATTCTTATANTTCTTCAACTTTACCATTAAGNNTTGTTAGTAATAGAAATAAATTNTCTAATGTAATAGAAGATATAAAAAACTCACAAGATCCATATCTTAAAACTAAAATTTTATATAGTATAAATAGGTTTAATTATTTATCCTCTGATAAAAATATAGAAAAAGAAATTCAAAATGAACAAGATGAATATGAAAAATTATTGGATTAAAACATTATTAATAATTTTAACTATAGCTTTTGCTAGTTTATCACATGCAGATGTTAAACAAAATGCTAGTAATCAAGTAACTTATTTTTTAGATATAATAAATGAATTTGCNTCCCAAAANGATGATAAACTNAGAAAAGAAAAATCTAATAAAATTTTAAAAATTATTGATCTAGAATTTATGTCGAAGGCAACTCTTGGNAAATACTGGAAAAAAGCAAACGATAATGAGAAAATTCAATTTAAAGCAAATTTATTTAAAAAGTTTATNGGTTTTATTGATCTNCATGTAGAGGATTTTAAGAAAATTCAATTTAAAGAAAAAAATGTTAAAATCAGAGGTCCAAAATTAGTATATGTAAATGGACATATTGACACAAAAAAGATTAAAAATTTAAATATAACTTGGAAAATTTCTTCAAAAGAAACTAAAATTTTAGACGTAGAAATAGAAAAAGTTTCTTTAATAAAATCACAAAGATTAGAAATGAGAGATTTATTAAGAAAAAATAAAGATAATTTCTCTAATTTTTTAAAACTTTATTTTAAAAAGAATGAATAAATGTTAAATAATTATCCNCTTTGGATTATAATTTTTGANTTTGTATTTGGGTTATTTTTTTGGATANTGATATTAAAATTTATACTCCATCTTTTTTATTCTNATGAAACTACAGTNNAANTANTATCTAAATTTTATAAATCAAGNGATAGAATCTACAGTAAATTAAATATAATAATACCTAATTTCTTGCCATATCCGTTAATCTCAATATACTTATGTTGGTTAATTTTTATAATAAGATTTTATATTTTACCAATGTTTACAGGNCCTGAAAACATTGGATATAATGTTTTCTTTTTCGAAAAATTTTTATTACATTATTTAAATTTTAATAATTTATTTAACCATCTCTAGTCTGTTAACCAAATTGTTGAAATCTTTNTTAGAGAAATCAAAACTAAAGACAAATCTCAATATAACAAATTTTTTATTTTCATTACTCCAAAGCTTTGGAAATATATTATAATTTTTTATAGCTTGATAATCTTTATTTTTNACCTTAACAAAAACTTCATTACCATCGACTGAAAATAAAATTTCAAAATTTTTTTTGTTTTTTTGTAAATAATTTTCAAAAGATTTAGCAGTATCATTAGATTTTTTTGCTAATTTTAACCATAATTCATTTTCAAACCATGCTAAAAACTGAGAAGAAATAAATTGAGTTTTTGCAATGATATGACCACTTCTTTTTTGATAAAATTTTAAATCTTTTAGTTTAATTTTATTAAAAAAAATTATAGCTTCTGCNGCTAAAGCACCGTTTTTAGTTGCTCCAAGTGAAAGACAATCTAANCCAATTTTCCATGTCATTTCATCAGGTCTAACACCTAAATTATATAAAGAGTTAGTAAATCTTGCTCCNTCCATATGGTAAAATANNTTATATTTTTTACATATTTTTCCAATTTTTTTTAAATCTTCTATAGAATANCTTGTTCCATTTTCTGATAATTGTGAAACAGAAATTCCTCCTATTTTTATATTTTTTTCATTCTCTAAATAGTGACTAATTTTTTCAGGACATAATTTCCCATCATCTGTTTTAAATCCTAATAATTTAATCCCAGAATTAAAGAATTCTGGTGCACCGCACTCACTAGTTAAAATATGTGCTTCTTTATGACAAATTATATTATCAACTTTCTTAGACATTAATGACAACGCTAAAGCATTACTTGCAGTTCCTGAAATCATTGGAAGAAATTCAATATTTTTTTGATTGAAAACTTTTCTAAATTTCTTTGTTGCTAACTCTGTGAATTTATCATTTCCATAAGGTAGTTCTTTAAANTTTGATAACTCTAANAATTTTCTATTNATTTCTTTAGCAACACCACTAGATGTGTCAGTACCACATAATAGTGGATAATCATTAAATCTATTCAATTTCCCAAATCTTTGCTTTTTTAAAATTAATTTTTGTAATAATTTTTTTATTTTGTAAATCAATTAATATTAATCTATTTTTGCCTTTTAATTGATANCTCAGCAAAACTTTATTGTCTCCAGTATAATTTACTGAAATGATTTGACTTTCACTTGGATAANATAATGTNAAATCACTTTGAATTATACTCTGNATATTTTCTTTATTTTTTTTATTTTCTGAAATTTTTTCAAATTTATTAATAAAACCAATAATTAAAAAAATTATACAAATAATTATTAAAATTGATAATATNANAGTTATAAATTTTAAAATCTTATGATTTGATTTATTTATATTAGCATAATTTGATATTTTATTATCTGTCATGAAAAATTCCGATATTATAACATTAAAAGTTAGAGACTATCCTATACAAATTAAAAGAATTGACAAATGGATTGTTGATNTTTTTTTGATATTAGAGCTNACTCAACAAGATGATCTTACAGTTAAAACATCNTTTTCTAGAACAAAGGTTAAAGAATTAATTTTATCTGGATGTGTATCGGTTGATGGCATTTTAAATAAAAACCCATCTTATAAGATTAATGAAAACAATATTATAACTATTACATTACCAGAAATTGTAAACTATAATGTTGAACCAGAAAATATCCCTTTAGATATTATTTTTGAAGATGAACATTTATTAGTAATAAATAAACAAGCTAATTTTGTAGTTCATCCTTCGCCCGGTCATAATACTGGAACATTAGTTAATGCAGTACTACATCATTGTAAAGGAAATTTATCAGGAATAGGAGGAATAAGAAGACCTGGAATAGTTCATAGATTAGATAAAGATACTTCTGGGTTGATGTTAGTTGCTAAATCTGAAAGAGCTCATTTAAATTTATCAGAAATGTTTAAAGAACATTCAATTAAAAGAATATATAAATTAATAGTGTGGAATGTTCCTGAGTCTAAGGGTACAGTTAGTAACCCAATCGGAAGATCAAAATTTAATAGGAAAAAAATGGGGATTAATTCAAATGGTAAAATGGCTGTAACACATTGGCGCCTTATAAAAGTTTTTTCTAATCTAGTAAGTTTAATTAGTTGTAATTTAGAAACTGGAAGAACACATCAAATTAGAGTTCATATGACTTCGATTGGACATCCTATAGTTGGTGACAAAATTTATGGAAACTCTCCATCAAAAAATAAAAAGTATAATTTTTCAGAAAAAAAAATAATTGAAGTTTGTGATAAATTTACCAGACAAGCATTACATTCCAGCAATTTATCTTTTGAACATCCAATTTCTAAGCAAAAAATGAATTTTGAAGTTAATCTTCCTAATGATATGAAAGAATTGATTGATACAATTACATAAAATTTTTATTGNAAAAAAATAAAAAATTTATTATATCANTANTATATGTTTAATANTACACAATTACCNGCTCTAAGCTCTGATAGCAATATNGGTAGATATCTTGATCAAATAAGGAAATTCCCAATGCTAGAAAAAGATGAAGAATACATGCTGGCAAAAGCTTGGCAAATTAAAGAGGATAGTAAAGCTGCACATAAATTAGTCACATCACACTTACGGCTAGTTGCAAAAATTGCAATGGGCTATAGAGGATATGGATTACCAATAGCTGATCTTATAGCAGAAGGAAATATTGGCATGATGCACGCTGTTAAAAAATTTGACCCCGAAAGAGGTTTTAGGCTCGCCACTTATGCAATGTGGTGGATAAAAGCAGCCATCCAAGAATTTGTCTTAAGAAGTTGGTCTCAAGTTAAACTTGGTACAACAGCAAGTCAAAAAAAACTTTTTTTCAACCTCAGAAAAATTAAAAANAAAATAAATGCAATNGAAGATGGNGATATGAGCTTGGAGCAAGTTGATCATATCGCAGAGAAACTAAACGTATCTAAACAAGATGTTGTTGATATGAATAGAAGGATGACAAATCATGACCAATCGTTAAATGCACCTATTGGGAAAAATGATGGCGAGTCTGGGGAGTGGCAAGATCTTTTAGCAGATGAACGCCAAGATCATGAGCAAACAATTTCATATCACCAAGAATTAAATAAGAGAAAAAGATTAATGGAAGATGCTTTAAATTTTTTNAAAGACAGAGAAAGAGATATAATCATTAAAAGAAGGCTTTCAGAATCACCAAANACNCTTGAAGATTTATCCCAAGAATATAATGTAAGTCGAGAAAGAATAAGNCAAATTGAAACTAGAGCTTTTGAAAANTTACAAGANATTGTAAAAAATAANGCTTTAGAATTAAAAATTATTTAATTGAATACATCCTCTAAAATGATTGTATCATTTCTCTCGGGTCCAGTTGATATTATTTGAATTCTACAATTAACAAGCNTTTCAACCTTTTTAATAAATGTCTTTGCTTCANTTGGTAATTCACTAAAGCTTTTTATGCCTTTTGTATTTGATNCCCAACCTTTCAAAGTTTCATAAACTGGTGTGACNTTCATCTGGTCTAAACCATTACTAGGATAATAATCAATTATATCTTCATTAATTTTATATTTAGTACAAATTTTTATCTCTTTAAATGTATCAAGTACGTCTAGTTTTGTTANGACCAAACNATTTATTCCAGAAATTATAATCGCTTGTTTTAACATTAANACGTCAAGCCAACCACATCTCCTTTTTCTACCTGTAACTGTACCAAATTCTTTTCCNATTTTTCCTAACATTTCGCCAATTTCATTACTTTCTTCNGTAGGAAATGGCCCGTTACCAACTCTAGTAGTATAAGCTTTAGTTATACCTAAAATTTTTTTAAATTTAAGAGGATTAAAACCAGATCCAATTGAAGCATTTGCTGGAACAGTATTACTACTAGTAACATATGGGTATGTGCCATGATCTAAATCTAAATAAAACCCTTGAGCTCCTTCAAATAAAATATTTTTATTTTTGTCATCTAAGTCTTTCAATAATGACCATGAATTACCAATATATTTTGATAAATTATTAAAACAATTTAATATTAATTTATAATCATTTTTATAACTTAAAGCATTACCTTCAAATTTTTCAATCCAAACATTATGATGATCATAAAGTGATTTGAATTTGTCTTTAAGTTCTTTTAAGTCATTAAAATCAGAAAACTTTATACCTCTCCTACCAACTTTATCTTCATAAGCTGGACCAATTCCTCTCCCAGTTGTACCAATTTTTTCATTTCCATTTTTTAAATCTTCTCTTAACCCATCAATATATTTATGAATTGGCAAAATTAAAAAACAATCTGAAGAAATAACAAAATTTGAAGAATTTACTTTAATCATTTTATTAGTTATTTCTAAAATTTCTTTTTCTAAGTGAATTGGGTCAATAACTACTCCATTACCAATAATTGATAGTTTCTGTCTTATAATACCACTTGGTAATAAAGATAATTTAAATGTTGTTGAATCTATTACTAATGTATGACCAGCATTATGACCACCTTGAAATCTTACGACAGCATCTGCTGATGAAGCTAAAAGATCTACAATTTTTCCTTTGCCTTCATCACCCCATTGAGTTCCAACTATAATTAAATTTGACATTTATCTCTCTAAACTTTTACAAGCATATTATTTATAAAAATAAATTTACATTTTATTGATCTAGCATAATCAGAACAATTTTTGTCTAAATTTTTATAAAAAATAACTTGATAGCCTTGCTCAATTAGATAATCAGCTGTTTTGAAATTATTCTGTTCAACTAAAACCTTATCTTTCTCATTTAAAATGTTTTTGATACCACTTAACAAATCCACATATAAGGAAATTCCTGTAGCCTCTTCATTATTAATTGTTTTGTAAGTTCCGCCTTTAGCAATACTTCCATTCAATGATTCTGAAAAAATAGTAAAAGTTAATCCATAATGATAATCAAATGTACTTTTTTCTAATGGATCAATAATTATATTCAAATCTTTAAAGGACTTTTGAATAACATCAGCAACTTCAAGTATATGAGCAATATCCTTATTATTTTTATTTTCTAAATTTAATTTTTTTAAAAAATTACTTTTGTTAACAAATTTACCAGATGTTTCGATTATATTTAATATATTTTGTTTATTTGGAAAGTTTTTTTTGTTTAAATAGTTAATATCTTTTTTTTCTATTGCATTTAATAACAAATTTAAGTCAGGTACATCCTTGAGAATTTTCAAAAAATTCAATCTTAAATTTTGGAAATTTAAATCTAAAGTAAAATTACCTAAATTAAAATTACTCAAAATTTTTAATCCAATAGTTATAATTTCAGTTTCTAAATCTAAAGATGTTTTCCCTATTATTTCAGCTCCAACTTGTGATATTTGTCTTTCTAGCCTTAAACCAGAGGGATTAACACGTAAAACCTCACCAGAATATGATAATCTTAAAGGCCTTGGATAATGAGCGAGTCTCTTGCTTGAAATTCTAGAGACTTGAGTCGTCATATCTGATCTAACAGCCATCATTTTTTTTGAAATAGGATCCATTACTCTAAATGAATTATTTTTCAAAGCTAATCCTGGTCCTTGATTTAATAACGTTTCTTCAAATTCGATTAAAGGAGGTGATATTCTTAAATAATTAAAATTAAGAAAAAATTGTAATATATTTTCTATAATCAAGGCATTTTTTTGAGATTTTGGATAGATTTTATCCGAAAAACCAGCTGGTAACAAAGTGTCTCTATCCATAATAATTGTAAATATAATTTAATTTCAAAATTTTTAAATAAGTTTTATGCTTTATGTGAAATAAATTATATTAGCTCTAACAACTTGTGGTAATTTTTTTATTTCATCTAGTATATTTTCTTTAATAATTTCGTCAATTTCAACTAATGCAATAGCTTCACCACTTTTTTCTCTTCTTCCCAAATGAAAAGAAGCAATATTGATTTTTTTCTCACCTAATAATTGACCTAAATCACCAATAAATCCTGGTTTATCATAATTTCTTAAATACAAAGCTGTTGATGGAAAATTAGATTCAATAGGTATACCTTGAATACTAACTATTCTAGGCATATAACCACCAATTAATGTCCCAGTAATTTTTCTTATGCCTTTTTCATGCTTGATAGAAGCAGTTAGTAATGTTTCATAGTCACATCTTCTTTTATGCTTAATAGTTGAAAAATCAAGTCCTTTTGATGTTGCAATCTCTCTAGAGTTTACACTGTTTATATTATTGAAATTCGGTTCTAGTATCCCGGTCAATAGATTAGCTATAATTGGTTCATCTTTGAGTGTAGCTGCCTTACCTTCCATTTCTAATCTAATATTTTTAATATTTTCAGATGTAACTTGACCTAAAAAAGTTCCTAATAAATAAGAAAGTTTAATATATGGCTTTAATAAAGGCGCTTCTTCAGAGGTTAAACTTGGATAATTAAGAGCATTTGCTACAGCACCATCATTTAAATAATTAGAAATTTGCTCTGCAATTTGTAGGGCAACATTTTCTTGAGCTTCTTTAGTCGATGCTCCCAAATGAGGAGTTGCTATAAAGTTAGGCGCTTGAAACAATACATTATTAATTGCAGGTTCTTCAACAAAAACATCAAATGCTGCACCTGCTAAATGGTTATTTAACAATGCAGCTTTACACGCATGTTCATCAACTAGTCCTCCTCTAGCACAATTTATTAACCTGGAACCTTTTTTCATTTTATTAATTGCGTCAGCTGAAATTATGTTTTTTGTATCTTCAGTCAATGGTGTATGTAATGAAATAATATCAGATGTTTTTAATAAGTGATCTAAATCAACTTTTTTAACACCTAATTCTTTCGCTTTTTCTTCTTTCAAAAATGGATCAAATGCAATTACTTTCATCTTTAATCCTATTGCTCTACTTGCAACAATAGACCCAATATTTCCACAACCAATTAAACCAAGTATTTTATTTGTAACCTCCACACCATTAAATGCTGATTTTTCCCATTTTCCTAATTGTGTGGATTGATTGGCTAGTGGGATCATTCTTACTAATGACATCATCATAGCAATTGCATGTTCAGCAGTAGTAACCGCATTTCCAAAAGGCGTATTCATAACTATTATACCTTTTTTAGTAGCTGCTCTTTTATCAATATTATCAGTGCCAATGCCAGCTCTACCAATAACTTTAAGTTTTGTAGCTTTCATAATTACAGATTCTGTAACTTTCGTAGCTGATCTTATGGCTAATGCATCATAGTCATTAATAATTTTAATTAATTCTTCTTCTGAAATTCCAGGTTTATAATCAACATCTATATTATTATTTTTAAAAATTTCTATAGCAGATTTACTTATCTTATCACTTATAAGAACTTTAGGCATATTAAATATCCTTTATAATAAAGTTGTATGAATTTTCAAAAGCCCAATTTAACCAAGGTAACAATGTTTTTACATCTTTTGGGTTTATAGTCGGGCCTCCCCATATTCTTAAACCTGGAGGTGCTGATCTATAACTACCTATATCAAAGGCTATATTCTCGTTATCAAGAATATTAACTATATTCTTTTCTAATTGGTCAAGTTGGACATTATTTAATTTTTTTGAAATTTGATCAGAAAATTTTAAACAAATTGACGTAGAAGATATTGTACCTTTTTCTTTAGATAAAAATTCAATCCAATAATTTTTATTCACCCATTCTTCAATGATTTTTAGGTTTTGATTAGAAATGCTAATTAATTTTTTCAAACCACCTATTTTCTTTGACCATTCTAATGCGTCTATAAAATCTTCAATACATAAAAGTGATGGAGTATTAATTGTTGAACCCTCGAAAATTGATTGATTTATTTCATCGTTTTTCTTTAAATTAAATAGCTTTGGAATTGGCCATGATGGCGTGTAATTATTTATTCTTTTTACAGCACTTGGAGATAGTATTAAAATACCATGTCCACCCTCTCCACCTAAACACTTCTGCCAAGAAAATGTAGTAACATCAAGTTTTGTCCAATCCAGCTCCATAGCAAATGCTGCAGACGTAGCATCACAAATTGTAACTCCACTTCTATCAACTGGAATCCATTCAAGATTAGGGACTCTAACACCAGCAGTGGTTCCATTAAAATTGAAGATCACATCATCATTAAAATTCAAATTCTTAAAATTTGGAAGAATTCCATATTCAGATTTTAGTACATTTAAATCTTTTATCCTAAGTTGTTTCTTAAGATCGTTTGCCCAATCATTTCCAAAGCTATCCCATACCAACATTGATACATTTTTCATTCCTAGAATATTCCACATAGCTATCTCTACTGCACCGGTATCAGACCCTGGTACTATCCCAATATAAAAATCATTTGGAATCTGGTGCAATTCTCTTATTTTGTCAATTAGGTAATTAATTCTAGACTTAGCTAATTTAGATCTATGTGATCTTCCTAGTACTGCGTTATTAAGAACTTTTAAACTCCAACCTGGTCGTTTTGAACATGGCCCAGATGAAAAATTTTTATTCATTGGCTTGACAACAGGTTTAATCATAATAAGCTCTTAAGAAATGTTACTGTTTATTGGGAAACAGCACCCAATATTTAAATAAATATAAAATCTATAAAGTCAATAGAATTAAAAAATAAAATGAATAATAAAATTTTAATTTATGATTTATGTGGTAGAGACGATATAAGATTTAGTCCGCCATGTTGGAATATTAAATTGTGTTTAATACATAATAAAATAGACTTTGAAACTATTCCTATAAAATTTACTGAGAAAAGCAAAATTTTGTTTTCGAGTCAAAAATTAGTTCCCATTTTAAAATATAATGAAGAAGTTATTTGTGATTCATGGGATATTTTTTGCTGGTTAAATGAGAAATTTAAAGAATTAAAATTAATATTTAGTGACCAAACTAAAATTTTTTCTAAATATTTATATTTTTATACCTCTAAACATTTGCTCCCACTAATTTTTCAAATAATTGGAAATGACATTCCTAAAATTTTAGATGAAGAAGATAAAAAATATTTCTTGTATTCAAGAGAAAAAAGACTCGGAAAACCGCTTGAAAGTTTATTACAAAATAAAAGTGAAGCTAAAAATAAACTTTTCAATTCTTTACTAATATTTGAAAAAATTTTGAAAGATAACAAATTTATTAATGGAATTGAACCTGGGCTTCCAGATTTTATTTTTTTTGGAAATTTTATGTGGGCTGAAAAATGTAGTTCTGAGAACTTGTTTGAAAATACCCCAAATATCAATAATTGGTATTCTGAACTTAAAGCAATGAATGACTTAAATTAATCTGGAATAAAATGAAAATGATTAAGTGGTCCATGACCACTTCCTAAGTTTGGTGCATTTAAAATTGATTTTTGAACATATTCGTGACCAGCTTTAGTAGATTCATACAAATCATAACCTTTAGCTAGATTGGCTGTAATTGCTGATGAAATAGTACAACCTGTGCCATGGGTGTTTTTAGTATTAACCTTTGTACTAAAAAATTTATGTAATTTTTTATTATAATATAAATAATCTTCAAGCTCATCAAAATCTAAATGACCTCCTTTTAAAAAAATTCTAGAAACTCCCATTTTAGAAATAGAGTTAATTGCATTAATCATTTCTGTTTTTTTAATTATTTTTAAACCTGATAAGTTTTCTGCTTCAGGTATATTTGGAGTAATGATACAGTCAGTTTTGATCATAAATTCTTTTAATGCTCTAATAGCTTTTTTTTCCAAAAGAGGAAAACCTCCTTTAGCAAACATTACTGGATCTAAAACGATCGGAATTTTTCTTTCTAATACTCTTAAAGCCTTTAAGGTATTGTATATTAATTCGAAAATTTCACTCTTATTTACCATGCCAATTTTAATAGCATCAATACCTATATCAGATACACAGTCTTCAATTTGTTTTTTAATCATGTCTAGTGACACCCCTTCAACTTTACTCACTCCATTTGTATTTTGAGCAGTTATAGCAGTTATAGCAGTCATAGAATAAACTTTTAAAGAAGTTAGTGTTTTAACATCAGCTTGTATTCCAGCTCCACCAGAAGAATCTGAGCCTGCTATTACTAAAACTCTTGGTATCATAGAAGCAGGCACTATACGAAATTCTCATTGGTAATTATATTTTCTATTTTAAGAATGTATTCACCAATAATGTCTTCTCTTTGACATTCTACAAGTATTCTTATTAATGGCTCTGTTCCGGAAGGTCTTATTAAAATTCTACCTCCATAATTCCTTTTTAATTCAACTTCAATTTTTTTTAATTCTTCATAAACTTTCTTATTTTCAAGAATATCATGATTTATTTTTTTAAGATTTTTAATTTTATATGGTGTAATTTTAAAAGGTCTTAAAAATTTTGAGGCCTTTAAACCTGATTTTTTAAGAAGAGATAGTATTTTAATAGCTGTGACTAAACCATCACCAGACTTAGTATGATCAGACATAATTATATGTCCTGAAGGCTCACCTCCAAGATTATAGTTATTGCTAAGCATTTCATCTAAAATATATCTATCTCCAACATTTACTCTTTTTAAATTTATATTATGTTGTTTCAAAAACACTTCCAATCCTATGTTTGTCATTACAGTACCTACAACTGTGTCATTTTTTAACAAATTATTATTTTTTAAATTAAGTGCTAAAACACCAATTATTTGATCACTATCTATAAGGTTTCCACTTTCATCTGAAAAAATAACTCTATCGGCATCCCCATCAAGTGCTATTCCTAAATCAGCCTTTTCTTCTTTTGTTTTCAATGCCATTTTATCTGGAAACATTGCACCACAATCATCATTAATATTAGTACCATCTGGATTTGTAAAAATAGAAGCAACTTCAGAACCTAGTTCAAATAAAGTTTCTGTACCAACTTTGTACCCTGCTCCATTAGCACAATCTAAAACTATTTTCATACCTAATAAATTTTCGTCCTTTTTTAAAACAAGTTTTATTAATTCAATATATCTTCCTATTGCATCTTCCATTCTTCTTGCTCTACCTAAATTTTTAGCATTAGTTAACTTGGGACCTTTTTTTAAAAGCTTTTCAATTTCACTTTCTACTTTATCACTAAGTTTATAGCCTTTTGAGTTAAATAATTTAATTCCATTATCTTGATAAGGGTTGTGTGATGCAGAAATCATTACGCCCAAGTCACATCTTAAAACATTTGTTAAATGTGCAATACCAGGCGTAGGTAAAGGACCGGTAGTTATTGCATCAATTCCCAATGAAGTAAATCCAGCAACTAAAGCAGGTTCAAGCATATATCCAGATAATCTAGTGTCTTTTCCAATTAAAACTCTTGGCCTTTTTGTTCCACCTTTTCCATAAAAGTACTCACCAGCAGCCATAGCAATATTGACAGCCATTATTGCGTTAACTTTTTCACCGTTTACTGTTCCTCTAATTCCATCAGTTCCAAATAATTTATTTTTATTAGTTTTTGCCATAATAATTTAAATTTTATATATATACTTCCTCTAAACAAGATAAAGACTGTTGCGCTTCAAATATGTCATGTGTCCTCAAAATTTGAACTCCATTTAAATATGCAATATTTTGCAATGATATGGAACCTGCTAATCTTTGATTTACTGATATTTTTGAGTTAAATTTCTTTTCATATATATTTTGAATTAGTGATTTTCTACTTAAACCTACACAAATAGGATAACCTAAAGAATGAAATAGTGGCAAAAAATTAAATAAATTTAAATTATGCTTTAAATTTTTTCCAAATCCAAATCCAGGATCAATAATTATTTGAGATTTTTTTACACCTTTCTTTAATAATAGATTAATTTTATCTCTGAAGAAATTATAAATATCAATAACTGGGAACTCATATGTAGGATTATTTTGCATTATTTCTGGATTATTTTGCATATGCATAATTATTATAGAAATGTTTTGATTTAAAAGTAAGTTAATAAACTTATTATCTTTTAATCCTGATATATCATTTATAATTAACACACCATGATCTAAAAATGAAGTGATAGTTTTAAAGTTTCTACTATCCAATGATATTTTTAAATTTAATTTTTTGATATTAATATTTTCAAAAAATAATTTTAAACGTTGAATTTCATCAACTGGTGCTATTTTTTTTGCTCCTGGTCTAGATGATTCAGCTCCAATATCAATTATGTCGACATTTTGATATTTAAATTCATTAATTTTCTGATTTAAAAATTTAACATCATCAATTCTACTGTTACTAAAAAAACTATCTGGAGTAAAATTCAATACTGACATCAAGTTACATTTTGAAAAATCTAAACCAATATTAGATATTTTTTTTGAAATTAAGTTATGGTAAATTTCTTCCACTTTTTTTTGTGATTTTGTACAATTTTGTGATAATTTTATAAAATCAGTAAGTTTAATAATTTTTTTATAAATAAAATCCTTTTTTTTTTGAAGAACTACTATGTCTTCAAAATATCTCCACCCATTTGCTAACTTTATTGGTTGGCGTAGTAGGTTTTTATTATTAAGTATAGGTAGGATAAAGGTTTCCACTTCATCAGAAAATAAAGGATATATCAATTCATCTGATGAAATAACATTCATACCTGATATTAGTCATTATTTTTATCGTTTGTCACTATAGTACTATTTGTTGCACTTATTGGGATACCAGCACGTTTTTTATTAGGATTTTTTGCTTTTGGTCTAGATTTGTCATTATCCGATTTTTTTGGTTTTTGAGTTGAACTTAATTTCTTACCTTGACAAAGTAATTTAATTTCATCACCAGTTAAAGTTTCATATTCTAATAATGCCTCTGCAACAATTTTAAGTTGTTTAGAGTACTTTTTTAATAGTTTTTTAGCATCTGAATAAACACCGTCAGCAATAGATCTTATTTCTTCATCTACCAAGGAAGCAGTTTTATCAGAAACATTTTTTTGTTGAGAAACTGACCTCCCTAAGAATACTTCTTGTTCATTTGGATCATATGCCAAAAAGCCAAGTTTTTCTGACATTCCCCATTCAGTCACCATTCTTCTAGCAATATCTGATACCATTCTGATATCTGAACTTGCTCCAGTTGTAATTTTATCATCACCAAAAATCATTTCTTCNGCAATTCTACCACCACATGCTACTCTTAAATCAGCATATAATTTATTCATAGGCATTGATACTCTATCGCCTTCAGGAAGCCTCATTACCATTCCTAGCGCTCTACCCCTCGGAATTATAGTTGCCTTATGAATNGGATCACTTGCTGGAGAGTTTATGGCAACAACAGCATGGCCAGCTTCATGATAAGCAGTCAATGTTCTTTCGTCTTCTGTCATGACCATTGACCTTCTTTCTGATCCCATCATTACCTTATCCTTAGATTGTTCAAACTCAGCCATAGANACTTCAGACTTNCCTTTCCTAGCAGATAGAAGTGCGGCTTCATTAACTAGATTAGCTAAATCTGCACCTGAAAACCCAGGAGTTCCCCTTGCGATTGTTCTAGGTACAACATCTTTTGCTAATGGNACTTTTTTCATATGAACCTTTAAAATTTTTTCTCTTCCAATCATATCAGGGTTAGGAACAACTACTTGCCTATCGAAACGTCCTGGTCTTAATAAAGCAGGGTCTAAAACATCTGGACGATTTGTTGCTGCTATTAATATAACACCTTCATTAGTTCCGAAACCATCCATTTCAACTAACAACTGATTTAATGTTTGTTCTCTTTCATCATTACCACCACCTAATCCAGCGCCTCTATGTCTTCCCATTGCATCTATTTCATCAATAAAAATTATACATGGAGAACTTTTTTTCCCTTGATCAAACATATCTCTAACTCTTGATGCGCCCACACCCACAAACATTTCTACAAAATCAGACCCAGAAATGGTAAAAAAAGGAACCCCAGCTTCACCAGCAATTGCTTTTGCTAATAAAGTTTTACCAGTACCCGGAGGACCAACTAATAAAACACCTTTAGGTATTTTTCCTCCAAGCCTTTCGTATTTAAAAGGATCTTTAAGAAACTCTACGATTTCTTCTAATTCTGCCTTTGCTTCATCAATTCCAGCAACATCCTTAAAAGTGATTTTATCTTTATGTTCAGTCAGTAATTTTGCTTTAGATTTACCAAAGCCCATCGCTCCTTTAGCACCACCTTGCATTTGCCGCATAAAAAATATCCAGACACCTATGAACAACAGCATGGGAAACCAAGATATTAAGACACTTAAAAACCCAGGCATAGAAGATTCTGTTGGTTCAGACATTACTTTTATACCTTTTGAAGAAAGTTCATTCGCAAGTTCAGTATTTTTAGGGATATAAGAATAAAAATTTAAACCATCACTTGTACTACCACTTATTTTATCAACATCTATTTTAACTTCTTTAATTTCACCACTATTAATTCTTTTCACAAAATCGGAATAAGCAATAACATTACCTGATTTTTTGCTGGAAGTGTTATCAAAAACATTGAATAGAGCAACTAGTATCAATGAGATAATAATCCATATAAATATATTTTTACTAAAATTTTTCATGTCTATTAATTTTAATCCCTAATAAATATTAAATCGTAATCAGACTTTTTTTTGATATGATTTGTTATGTCTTTTTTTTCTATAATATATAAATAGGGTTTAATTATCCTACCTTCAAGTGTTTTTAATTTTGGCAAAGAATAGTTAATCAATTTAGAGTATTTTGAAAACAAGTTACAGTTTAAGAAATTAACAATATCAATTTTTTTGTTCTCGCATAAAATTAACTTTCCATCATATTTGCTTAATACTAGAAATCTATCATCAAAAAAGTTAATATTTGCTTTTGAAATGATAATGTTCTCATCAATATTTCTATTTTCTCTAATAACGTTCAACCTATTCATTTTTTTAAATATAATGGCATTGCTTATAGTAAATTTTTGAATTTTATTTTTAAATATTTGATTTAATTTTATAATCAATTTTATCTTTCTTGGAGAATAAATGTTGCCACTGACGTTCTTTATCAATTTTCCAATAAAATACGCACAAAATTCCTGATTTTTTTCAAAAAGAGAACTTGTTTCATGATAATTTATTGATATCGACCCATGTGAATAAAAATTCACATTACTAATTGACCAATTATTATAACATTTGTTAAAATAATCAGATAATCTTTTAGATATTTTTGAGAGCTTTAGTAAATTTTCATCTAAATTTTTAAATTTATTTTGTTTAATTAATTTTAATTTTTTTCGAGCCTTGACCCTTTCAAACCTAAAATCCTTATTTGATTCATCTGTAACGTAAGGAATTAGATTTTTATCCAAAAAGTTTAAAATTTGNTTTTTTTTTTATTTTTATTAAAGGTCTTATTAACCTTACATCTTTCCAAATAGAAAATTCTCTAATTCCTACTAAACCTTCAAATCCAGAACTTTTAAGCAATCTCATATATATTGTCTCTAATTGGTCGTCCTGTTGATGGCCTAACATTATATCAGCTGAATATTTTTGAGCATATTCGTATAAAATCTCTCTTCTTTTTAACCTTGCCCAGTTTTGTAAGTTGCCAGAATTATATTTTTCATTAATTTTAATAATTTTTGAATTAAACCCAAGTTCAGAACAAAACATTTTTGTTTGAGCAGCCTCAATAGAAGATTCTTTTCTCAATTTATGATCTACAATTACAGGTATCACTTTTCTAAAATAATTATTATAGTTTTGTAATGATTTAACATACATTAATAAAAACATTGAATCAGGTCCCCCTGATAATCCGATAACGATGTTTTTTTTTATTATTATAGATTTTTTAGTAAATAGACTTTTAAAATTCTCATTCATCCTTCAATACATGAATTAGATTTTTTTAATTCAGTAATTTTTTTAACAAATTTTTTTGAAGGATTATCAATTAGTTCATATGTTTGTTTAAGTATTTTACATAAAACATCTTTTGGAGCATACATTGAAGTAGCATCTGCAATAAGAAGGGTTGTCTGCTCATACCTTTTATCATCTGGATATTTGCCATTAAACTCTGCAAGTGCTAATGCCGCCTGAGAATATTTTTTTTGCATAAATAAAATTCTTCCTAGCCAATACTCGGCGTCAACAACTTTCTCATTCTCTTTATGAACTANAATAAAATTTTCAAAAGCTAGTTTAGCTTTTTCTAAATCTTTTAACAAATAATCTTCAGCTATTTTAAAATGATCAGAAGCGTCTTTAGGATAGTTATTTAGAANTTCAGAGCTAGTTTTTACTTTATTTTTTAAATTATCATTTTTTAAATCAGGTTTATTAGCTTTATCTTGATCATTACTTTTAACATACCCAAGTACACCNGGTGTTTTAGGCTCTAATCCTTCACTTTTTATAACAATATTTTGTTTAGTATCTTTTTTTGGCTTTTGTTCATTATTTTTATATGATTTCAAAGCTGGAGACAAATTTAAATTTGTTTCTATTCTATTAATCTTAAACTCAAGTGCATATGCAAACTCAGACAAATTTTTAAACTGGCTCGTGATCTTACCTAGTTTCGTTTCAATATCATTTAATTTATTNATTATAGACTTATCCTGAGAACTANTNTGGGTTTTACTCTCTAGCTTACCAATTAATGATTTCANATTATTTTCTATTAATTGTATTTTAACTTGTTGTCTTTTTATTATTTCTTTCACACCACTTTCCTGGCTTGATGCAATATTAGCCAAAAATAAGCTAAAAGAAAAAATAAGATATATAAATACAAATTTCATNAATAAAAATTAAACGTGAAAAAAAGCGAAATTAAGGCAAAATATCTATTTTATGTTTAATCAATAGTAGTAACGGCTCTTCTATTCTTTGACCAAGCCATGTCGTTAGATCCAACAACTGCTGGCTTTTCTTTACCATAAGAAATAACTCTTATTCTGTCAGGACTAATACCTTCAATTACAAGATAATCTCTAACCGCAGTAGCTCTTTTTTCTCCT
>NZIY01000020.1 GCA_002691795.1 SAR116 cluster bacterium | reverse complement strand
AATAGTAATTAAAATAATTAAAAAAATAGAAAGATATCCACTTTCGGTTTGATATTGTGTTATTAAAAATGAAAAAATAAGTGATAAACTTGTTATCCAAAAACTTACAAATCCAATGCCTATTCCTTCATGAACAAATAATTTCAAAAGCCTGTTTGTATTAAATGTTCTAAAATATATTAGGATAAGTAAATTTATAAATAGGGTAGTTAACAGTGATTTAAAAGTAAAAATTTCTCCATTTAATATTAATAATTCTATAACTTCTGACGGATAAACGAATAGTAAATAAGTAACAATAAACAACAGTCCGTAGTAGAGTATTTTATAAAAAAGAGAAGTCATGAATTTTTTATTTTTTATTGAAGAACTTTATAATATATTTTGATATTAACTCTGGCTCCTCTTCAGCAACCCAATGTCCGCCATTAGAGATTTCATAACCTTCGTAATTATTTGTTACTCTTTTCAAAGAGTTTAAAATAATTTTAATACCCCTTCCATAACCTTCCCCTCCTGCAATTCCAAGAAAAGGTATGTTCAATTTACCTTTTTTTAAAAACCCAAGATTATCTTTAATATCCTGTGGTAAAGCTCTGTAATAATCAAATCCTGATTTCATAGTATTTTTGTTTGCGTATGCATCTAAATATTTATTTTGGGCATCTCTGTCCATAACAAAATCTTTTCCACTCCAATTGTTATAAAAATATTTTAAATAAAGTTCTTCTCTGTCTCTTGTAAGTTCTTCAGGTAAGTCGATAATTTTATGAAATTGATGATGCCATCTATTTTCAGAAAACGCAGCACTTCCATCTCCTGGTATTGGTACGTCAATAAGTACAATTTTTTTCACTCTATTTTCACATGTATGCGCATAAGAGTAAGAAATTGGTCCTCCCCAATCATGACCAACAATAAAAATTTTATCCAATCCAAGAAAATCATGAATAAAGACTTGAATATACGAGGCTATGGTTTTTTTGTCGTAAGATTTAGGAGAAGAAGATTTTCCAAGCCCTGGCAAATCTGGCATGATTACACTAAATCCATTTTGTACTAAATATGGATAAAGATGTCTCCACATGTAAGAAGTTTGTGGCCAACCATGTAACAATAAAACAGGAAAACCTTCTCCAGCGATAGCATAATATAGCTTATTTTGATTATGTTCAAAAAAACTATATTTCACATCCATTTATTTAAACACCTTCGAAAATTCTAATTTCTCTATCTGCTCCATTATCTAAAGCTTTTAAAGCCTCTTGATAATCTGCACTTTCGTAAGCAGCAACTGCTTTTTCAAATGTTTCAAACTCAACTAAAACTGTTTGTTGAGAAATTCCTTTTTCATATGCAACAATATCACTTGTGCTAGCTAAAACTTTTCCACCTGCTTTTAAAATCGCTGGACCAGCTAACTCAAGATAAGCAGCTCTTTTTTTAGGATCTGCTGGACTTCTGTGTGCGCTTAAAAAATAACCTTTTGGCATATTATCTCCTTTATTAAAAATTCATTTCATTTCCATCATAATTAAAGAATTTTCCAGTATCTTCAAATATTAAATTTTCAAAATTTTTAATTAATGAAGAAGCACTTTCTTTAGGCGATAGGGTGGCACTAGGTCCTCCCATATCTGTTCTAACCCATCCTGGGTGAAAAGATGACACTGTTATGTTTTTTGATTTAAATTCTTCTGAAATTGAAACCATTACGTTATTAACAGCTGCTTTAGACGCTCTGTAAATTGCTGCATTTGAGCCATTATGGTCTTGAACACCCATTATTGATGAAATTAAGATAATTTTTGCATTTTTATTTAAAATTTTACTAAAATGTTTAATTGTTAAAATGCAGCCTAGTACATTTACGTTTAATACCTCTAACATTTTCTCGTGAGTATGGTCTTGATCAAAAATACTTCCATATCCATTGTTTATACCAGCATTGCATATCAAATAATCAAGAGGGTCATGAATATTATTTGATACGTATGAAATAGAATTTTCATCAGTAACATCCATTTTAAAAAGTTTGATGTTGTTAGATTTTAATTGAAAGAGTTCTTNAGCATTTCCTTTATTTCTAAAAGTTCCTATAACAGAAAAATCTTTAGCTAAGCTCTCTCTAACCAATTCTAGACCAATACCTCTATTGGAACCAGTTATTAAAATAGTTTTAAATTTTGCCATACTTTAATATATAAAATATCTATAAGTAAATTTAAACTATTCTTTAATTTAAATGAAAACAAAATTAGAACATTTTAAATCAGGTATAATTCAAGAGCTACCTTTGCAGATTGGTGTTTTCCCATTTGGNCTAATATATGGTATATTAGCTATTGAAAGTGGTTTGTCAGTATTGCAAGCATTTTTAATGTCTTCTATTATTTTTGCAGGTGCTAGCCAAATTGTTTTTGCTCAGTTTTATTTGCTAGTATCCCCTCTTTCTCTAATTACTTCTATTACTTCGATAAATTTGAGACACTTACTTTATGGCATATCAATTAATGAATATATGAAAGGACTTTCTTTAAAGTGGAGAATAGTTTTGTCTTATCTTTTAACAGATGAAGCTTATGCGATATCAATCAAATATTTTGCAACAAATAAAAATGAAAAATTTATGCACTATCACCTTTTAGGATCTGGTTTGACGTTGTTTTTTACTTGGCAAATTTCAACATTTTTTGGAATTTTTTTTGGTCAATTAATCCCAGAAAACATTAATTTATCATTTATAATTCCGTTGACTTTTATTGCAATTATNACACCAATGATAAAAAAAAAATATGAGATTATTGCGTGCTTGGCTTCAGGTCTATTATCTGTTTTATTTTTTAAATTAAATTTTGAATTATGGATTATTTTATCTTCTTTAATAAGTCTATTCTTTTCTATACCTTTTATTAAGAAAGATAGTAAAAAATGAGTATTTGGTACTTAATATTTATATGTGGAGGTTTAACTTTTTTAATTAGNTTTATTCCTCTTTCAGGATTAATTAATTTTAAGGGATCAGAATTATATATAAAAGTTATTAATTTAATACCTATAGTCGTATTAACTCCTATTATTGTTCAATCTATAATGTTTGATAAAAATGGGGATATTATTAATTTCATTAGTTTTGAAATTATTTGTGGCGTTTTAGCAATTTTAACATCAATTTTGTTTAAAAATGTAATGATAACAATTTTGCTTACTATGGCAACATTCTTAATTTTAACAAACAATCAATTTTTTTTATGATTAGTTTAAACAAGAAATCTNTAGCATTTATTTTATATGATTGGGCTACATCACCCATCACAACTATACATACAACTTTTATTTTTTCGGTTTATTTTATAGAAAAAATTGCGATTGAAAATGGTCCCTTTGTATGGGGGTGTATTATTGCAGCTGCATCTTTATTAACAGCTTTACTAGGGCCAATTTTAGGAAGTTTTTCAGATAAAAAAAGAAAAAGAAAATCAATTTTATTGTTTCTTACAATATTAGGGGGATTTTCTACTATGTCATTGTGGTATGCNCAACCTGGCGAAGAGTACTTAATATTTGCGAGTATATTCTCATGTATCAGCATTTTTTCAATGGAAGTTGTTTTTGTCCTCTATAATTCACTATTATCAAGTTCAACTGACAAAAAAAACTATGGAATTTTGTCTGGGGTTTCTTGGGGTGCAGGGTATATAGCTGGCATAGCTTCTTTGGTATTGTGTTTATCGTTTTTTATTTTACCAGAAAATCCTCTGTTTGGAATTGTAAAAGAAAATGGAGAAAATATAAGAGCATGTATGTTATTCATTTCGATATGGATGCTATTTTTTGCAATTCCACTTTTTATTTTTATACAAGAGCCTGAAGCTAANGAAAAAGATAGANATACATGGGAGTATTTAAAACAAGGNTGTATTTATATTTTTAAAAATAAATTGATCTTAAGATTTTTCGCTTCTAGATTNTTTTATTTTGACGCATTAGCAACTTTATTTGCATTTGGAGGTATTTATGCTTCAAGTATTTTTAATTTTTCAACTAAAGAAATTTTATATTTTGCTATATTAATAAATTTGTCTGCTGCTTTNGGAGCNGTTGTAGGNGGTTTTTATGACAGAGTATTAACTTCATTTAAAGTTATCCAATATTGCATAATAGGATTAATTCTTTTTGGTATTTTTTTAATTTTAATTCAAAATGAAATATATTTTTGGATAGTAAGCTTTTTTTTAGGTCTGTTTATAGGCCCATTGCAATCATCAAGTAGAGTTTTGATAAGTGATTTAATACCTTCTAAAAAGGGGGGGCAATTTTTTGGATTTGCAGTATTTTCTGGAAAAATTACAAGTTTTTTAGGTCCTCTAGTATATGGATTTTTGATACTTAGTTTCAATGATCACAGAATAGGAATGTTTTTTGTAATTATTTTATTAGTTGTTTCATTACTAATTCTTGGAAAAAAAAATCCATTAAACACTTATCAAAGGTCTTTAAATNAAACGTAAAGTTATTAATTATATANTATTCATNCAATAGGGGTATAAAATGTTTAAAAAATCTTTATTAATAATTTGTTTATTATTTTATTCATCAATCAGTCTTGCAAAAACTATTGAAATCGAAATGTTGAATAAACTTGGAAAAGAAAAAATGGTTTATTCTGTTAAGGTGGCAAAGATAGATGTAAATGATAAAATCAGTTGGAAACACGTTTCCAAAGGCCACAATGTTGAATTTATTGGAATGCCCAAAGGCGTTAAAAAGTATAAATCNAAGATAAATAAAAAAACTGAATTTGAGTTTAAAATTCCAGGTATATATCTGTATCAGTGTACTCCTCATAAGGCAATGGGTATGATTGGAATAGTTGTAGTTGGTGGAGATAAAAGTAATATTGACAAAATTAAAAAAGTTAAACTTTATGGAAAATCAAAAAAGATTTTTAAGAAATTATTAAAAGATTTATAATATAATAATTAAATTTAATTTAAAATGGAGATAAAACATGGCTAACACTTTTCATCTAGCAGTACCAGCAGGAGATATATCAATAGCTTTGAAATTTTATAAAGATATTCTTGGTTGCAAAACAGGAAACCAGGAAGAAGGTCATTGGATTGATGTTGACTTTTGGGGTAATGAATTAACACTNCATCAGACTGAAACTAGACAGAATAGAGAAAGACATCACGTGGACATGGGTGAAGTATGTGTCCCTCATTTTGGTGTTCATTTAAAAGAAGATGTTTTTCAACAGGTAAAAAAAAGAATTGAAGCTAGCGATATTGATTATCTAGATAAACCCTATAGAAGATTTCAAGGCACTGAGTTTGAACAAGAAACTTTNTTTGTAGAAGACCCTAATGGTAATGTTTTAGAAATTAAAACTATGACTAATCCAGAAGTTCTTTTTAAAGTAACAAATTAGTTTTATAATAAATATTTTTAGAATTACTCTAATGGTACAAATTTACCTTGAATATTATCATAATATTCAATACTAGCGTCTTTTAAATTTTGCCATACACCGTGAATACTCAAAGTGTTTTGTTCAACCCTTTGTTTTACAAACGAATAAGTTAATAAGTTTTTCAATGAATTAAGTATTGCTTCTTTTTCAAGAATTTTTTCCATTTCACTTCTTCCTAACTTTTTATTTAAACTCTTAAAAGTTGGCTTTAAAATTTCTAACCACAACTCTATGAAACTTTTATTTTTATTATCACTTTCAAAAAAATCAAAGCATGCTTTGATTCCTCCACATTTTGAATGACCCAATATAACTACATGTGAAACTTTTAAATAGTTTACTGCGTATTCTATAGCAGCAGATGTACCATAAAAATGTGAACTTGCAGAATTCTCTGGAACCAAGTTAGCAATATTTCTATGAATAAAATGAGCACCAATTTCGGATTGAAATAATGAATTAGGGTTAACTCTGCTATCACAACAAGATATTATCATTGTTGAAGGTTGTTGTCCTTTTTCATCAAGATTTTTATATAAATTTTCATACTTTGGAAAATCATTTTGCTTCCAATCAAAAATTTTTTGTTTTAAGTCATTGGAAAGTGGCGTTACTTTATCTAGATAATTATTCATATTAAATATCAATATCATTTTTGAAATAAAGATTTAAACTATTTTTTTAATAATTTATAATTAAGCATGATTTTTGTAAAACATATAATTCGCTATCCAATAAAAGGTTTAAATGGAGAGTATTTGAAAGAAACAAAGCTCTCCAAAAACTCAACCATTTTAGGAGATAGAATGTTTGCATTTGCAAAGCATGACAATAATATAAATGAGTATGCACCAATTTATATGAAAAAAACAAATTTCCTTGCATTAGTCAAAGAAGAAAAATTATCTTTGCTAAATTCGAAGTTAAATTTAGATAATCAAAATTTAACATTAAGTTATTATGGAAAAGAAATTTTTTCTGGTTTTTTAGATAATAAAATTGAGCTTGATAATTTGTCGACTTGTATCTCTAAATTTCTTGAGATTGATTCAGAAAAAAAACCACGTCTTATAAAAGATAAATCTAACACTCAGTATAATCAGAAACATTCTTTTTCAGATATACCTGATAAAGCTATATCATTTATAAATTTAAACTCAGTAAAAGATTTTGAAAATAAGTTAAATAAGGAAGTTAATCACATCAGATTTAGAGGAAATATAATTTTTGAAGGAATTAAGGCTTGGGAAGAATTTAATTGGTTAGGAAAAATCATACAAATTGAAGATGTTAAATTTGAAATATTTAGAAAAACAAAAAGATGTGCTGCAACTAATGTCAACCCAAAAAATGGATCAAGAGACCTTAATATACCCAATCAACTTAAAAAAATTTATGGACATTATGATCTAGGTGTTTATGGAAAAGTTGTAAATGAGGGTATAATAAAGATAAATGACGAGATAAAAATTAATATTAATACTTGAGAGGTTTTTATGNATGCAGTCAACATTACAATAAAAGTACAAAATGAATTAGCTAAAAAGGCAATAATTCTTGCATTGAAAGATTGGAGCCATGGTTTGTTTCAAAATAATGGATTAATGTTTAGGTGTTTTGTAGATAGGACTGAAAATCAAGTAGAAATATTCCATGTTTTTAGATCAAAAAAAGAAATGGAGGAAGTTAGAAAAAGTAAATCAGACGATTTTTGGAATCAAATTAAAGAGATGGGGGGTCAAGTTTCTAGGTTTGAAGGAAATTGTGAAGTTGAAGTCTCAAAAGGCTTACAAAATTTAGATTTAGAATTTAAATAAATGTCTAGATTTTTTTTTATAATATTTTTCTTTTATTGTTATAAAGCANTAGCTTCTGAAAGAGTTCATCTGGCCGTTGCTTCTAATTTTGTTGCCCCATTAAATATAATTAAAAAAGAGTTTTTAAAAGAAAATGATACATCTTTAATAATTTCAAAAGGNTCAACAGCAAAGCTTTATTCTCAAATCATAAATAATGCTCCAATAGATATTTTTTTATCAGCAGATCAATCAACGCTTCAAAAAATACCAAAAGATAAAAAAATAGAAAGTTCACAATTCACTTATGCTATAGGGAAGTTATTAATTTTTTCTAAAAATAAAATTAATAAGAATAAAAATCTCGAACAAGTTTTAAAAAATAATCGAGTTAAACAAATAGTTATAGCTAATCCGCGTTTTTCTCCATACGGGCGATCTACTGTAGAAATTTTAGAAAAGAAGAAAATATGGAGTAATCTTAAAAATAAAATTATACTTGCTTCAAATGTAAATCATGTATCATCATTTATNTTTTCAGGTAATGCTGATTTAGGTTTTATTTCATATTCTGATAAAATGAAAATTTTAGAATTAAAAAAAGGGTATTTTTTTGAGGTTCCATCATATCTGTATACAGAGATAAAACAGGATGTATTATTAATGAAACGTGCAGAAAAAAACAGCGTAGCTCAAAATTTTTTAGTTTACTTAAAGTCAAGTAAANTTAAGAAAATAATTAAATCTTTTGGATATAATGTTAAAGGTTAAAAAGTTTCTTTAATTTAATTTGAATTGATGTGTCGTTTTCACCCCATGCTATAGTCCCAGAATAATTACCTTGAGAATCATGAATAAAAACGGTTGCGGTATGATTAATGGTATAGTCTTGATTATCTATATTTACTTTTTCCCAATAAACATTCCAATTCTTTGCAAATCGATCTATTTCTTNTATATCACCAGTAATGCCAATAATTGAATCATTAAAANTTTCAATNTAATTGCCTAAATTTTTAATGTCATCTCTTTCAGGATCTAAAGTNACAAATATNATATTGTATTTTAAATTATTCAATTTAGATTGATTAATATTGTTTGTGAGANTTGAAAGTGTAGTTGGACAAACTTCAGGACAATGTGTAAATCCAAAAAATAAAAAAGTTGGTTTATTAAGAAATATTATTTCATTTATAGGTGTTCCATTATGAGTAATAAGATTGGTTTTTGATAAGATACTTTGTAAATTTATTTTAGAATTTTCTTTAAAATAATTTATAGTTAATAGAAAGGCTGGTATTATTAAAACAAAAAAAAATAAGGATATNAAAATTAATATTTTTTTTGTTTTGAACATAATTATAGCAAATTGTAAATTTTTATTTTTTTAAATATAAAAGTGCATGTAAAATGAAATTTAGAATGTAACATAATGAATTGAAAGCTTATGTCAAATATTAAACGAAAATTAACCACAATTCTTGCTACCGACTGCGTTTCTTTTAGTAAACACATGGAAGAAAATGAAGAAAGTACATTAAAAAGTCTTAATAGCTGTAGATCAATAATTGATAAGAAAATTGAACAATATAATGGAAAAATTTTTCATACAGCTGGTGATTCTGTTATTGCAGAGTTNCAGAGTCCTGTCGAAAGTGTCAAAGCATCCATAGAATTTCAAAAAGAAATAATAAATATGAATGAACAAACTGATATNATTCCAAAATTATCTTGGAGAGTAGGAGTTCATGTTGATGATGTTATAATTGAAAAAAATAACATTTATGGAACAGGAGTAAACGTAGCTGCAAGATTAGAGGCAAAATGTAATCCAGAACAAATATTAATTTCTAATATTGTACACCAACAAATTAAAAATAAAGTTGAAGAAAAGTTATTTGAAGCTGGCGAAATTGAACTAAAAAACATGTCTAATAAATTTGATGTATTTTCTATTTTGGGCCAATACACAGATAATGAATTAGAATTAAAATTAAAGAAAAATAAAAATGTTGTGAAAAATAAAAAGTTGAAATTTGCCATTTTGCCTTTTGTTAATTCTAGTAATGACGAAGATAGTGGTTTTCTTGTTGACGGTATAATTGAAGATCTGATCACAGAATTTTCAATGATGAGAGAGTTTGATATTTTATCAAGACAAACATCAGTTAATTATAAAACAAATTATGGAGATTTAGGAGAATTTTCAAAAGCTTTTGATTTAGATTTTCTTGTNACTGGGAGTATTAGAGCTTCTGGAAAAAGAGTAAGGATAAATATTGAATTAAGTGATTCAAAAGATGATAGTGTAATTTGGAGCAATAAGTACGACCGTGTTTTAGAGGATATATTTGATGTTCAAGATGAAATTGTAAGAAAAATTTCAATTGCTTTGCTTGGTGAAATTCAAATTAGTTCGTTACAAAGGTCTAAAAGAAAACCAACTGAAAATATGACTTCCTACGAATATCTATTAAGAGGTAAAGAAAAACATCATCATTTTAAAAAAGAGTCTAATAAGGAAGCACTTCAATATTTTGATCAAGCAATAGAAGCAGATGCGAACAATGCTCAAGCGTATGCTTGGAAAGTTTGTACTCTTGGTCAAGCAATGTTTAGGGGATTTCTAGAAAACCCAGAAAAATTAATGGAAGAAGCNAAAAAAAATATACAAAAAGCATTAGAATGTAACGAAAATGACTTTGAATGCCATAGAATGCTCTCAGCTGTATATTTAAGTAACCATGAATATGGTCTAGCAGAGGATCATGGTCAAAAAGCTTATCAAATGGTTCCTAATGATCCAAGAGTTTTGGCAGGTTTTGGTGAAGTATTAGTTAGAGTTGGGGAAATACAAAAAGGTTTGGAACTATTAAATAAAGCTTATGATTTAGATCCCATTCCACAAGGTCANTCCACGTCTGACAATAGACTTAAAGATCTAATATTAGGATATTTTTTAGATGAAAGTTTTGAAAAGGTAATTGAATTAGCATTAAAGTTAAGAACTATCGACCAAAGGTCATGTCTATTAACTTTGTATGCTCGTCATAATATAGAACAAGATATTAAAGATACCAAAGAGTTTAAAGTTTTTAAAAATGATTATAGTGATGATGATTGGGANAACATAATTGATAGATTTCATATTCCTGACGAAAAAATTATTTCAAATTTAAAAGATTTTTCAAAAAAAATTTAAAATCCACAAAAAGATAGTATATTTTTAAATAATTGATTATATCTAGCTACATAAGGTAAACAAATTATCAAAAGTATTGCAAAAAATATTATCAAAAAATATTTAAATTTTAAAATTAAGTTAACTAACATCATTACATTTTAATTCCTCTTACATAATTATCTATAAAATGTTAATATTAATAAAAAAGAGTGAAATTTGGAATATAAATCAAATATCCAACAAAAGGATAAATTCAAAGGGAATTATTTTGGCACAGGTGAGATGATTTTGAACGGCTTTTTTGAAGGTACAATCAAAATTGATAAATTATATATAAGAGAATCGGCAAATTTTATAGGACATATTACAGCAGTAGAAGTTTTTGTTCATGGTAATGTCAAGGCAGACATTATGACTGACAAACTTCATATTTCATCTATTGGAACAGTTGAAGGTGATATTATTTATAGATCTTTAAAAATAGACGAAGGAGGATTTTTAAAATCATCTAAAGTTATTAAAATGTCTGACAAAAGTATTTTAAATAATAAAGTTTCAAAAAAATAGATGGAAATTAACTTTGAAAATTTTTCTAAATTTAATATTCAAGTTGGAACAATTATTAAAATTGAAGATAATGTTAAGGCTAGAAAACCAGCTTACGTAATAGACGTAGATTTTGGAAAAATTGATGGCATTAAAAAATCTTCAGCTCAGGTGACAAAATATACTAAAGATGAATTGCTTAACAAAAAAGTTATAGCTGTTACGAATTTTCCTAAAAAAAATATTGCAGGTGTCATTTCAGAAATTTTGATTTTAGGTGCAATTACAGGTGAAGATGTAAAATTATTAGGTGTTGATTCAAATGTTGAAGATGGTACTAAAATAGGATGATGTCTAAAGCATCTCCTCTTAGAGAATTGAATGGAATTATACCTAGTTTACATACACCTTTTAATAAAGATAAGTCGATAGATTATAAGAGCTTAAAAAAGTTAATTTTTCATACTATTCAAACAAACTGTGCTGGCATGCTTGTGACAGCAGTTGCAGGTGAGACACAAAGTCTAACTTTTAAAGAAAAATCGGAATTGATGGAATTTATTTTGAATGTCAATAATGATAAAATTCCAATTATTTTTGGTTGTAGTTCATCAATTGTTGAAGAGATTTATTCATTAGTAGAACTTGCAAGACAAAAACACGTTAAATGGTTTTTAATTCAGGCCCCAATGAATCTAGACGAAAATGAACTAATAAAATTTTATAAAAAAATAAATGAAATTGGTCCATCACATTTAATGATACAAGATTTATCATGGGATGGCTATGGCCTCTCTGACAATATTATTAAAAAACTTATGGATGAAGTTCCAAAGTTTAAGTCATTAAAAATTGAAGTTGTAAACTCAGGGTTAAAGTATTCAAATATTAAGAAGATAACAAAAAATAAATTACACCTTACAGGTGGCTGGGCTGCAACTGGTTTCATAGAAGCTATGAGGAGGGGTGTACATGGTTTTATTCCTTCAACAATGGAAATAATTTATAACAATGTATACCAGTTAATGCAGAATAAAAAGGAAAATGAGGCAAGAGAACTTTTCTACAAAATTTTACCAACAATTTCTTTTGCACATCAACATATAAATACATCAATTAAATTTTATAAAATGTTAAGAGTTAAAGAAAATATTTTTTCTTTAGATATTTGTCGTGGAAGTATTCCAAGTTTTGATATAGATCAAAAACACGAAGCTAAATTTCATATTAACACTATTTTAAATATACAAAGAGAATTGTTAAACAAAAATTTAGTTTAGTCGTAAGATTTTAAAAGTAAATCCTCCGATAAAATCATTTGAGTGGAGATGAAAAATCTCCACTCTTAGAAATCTCTTTTTTAGTTATTAAAGTTTATATATTATTGATTTATGAAAAATAATGTAAAAATGTCTAATAAATATCCTATTCCAGACCAGATGAAAGCTTGGGTTTTAAAAAATCCAAATGAATTAGAATTAATCTCCAAAAAGGTTCCTATTCCTGGTCATTCAGAAGTTTTAGTTCGCATTGATGCTGTTGCGATATGTGCAACAGATCTAGACGTAATAGGGTACGGACCACCAGCTATTATTGAAGGTGGAAAACCATTCAACAAAAATTTTACTCCTGGCCATGAATATATGGGTACAGTAGTTGCACAAGGTCCGTCAGTGGATGAGTTTAATATAGGTGATAGGGTGACAGTTGAAATACATTCAGGCTGTGGTCAATGTAAAAGATGTAGAATGGGGATGTATACCTCGTGCCACAACTATGGTTTAAATTATGGTAAAAAAAATAAAGGTCATCGAGCCAACGGTTTTACTTCTGATGGAGGGTTTAAGCAGTATGCTATTAATCATGTTAATACTTTGATAAAAGTTCCAGATCATATGACTGATGAAGAAGCTACACTTGTGGTTACAGCAGGAACAACAATGTACGGGTTAACAGAATTAGGTGGTTTGATAGCTGGTGAAAGTTTAGTTGTAATTGGGCCTGGACCAATTGGATTATTAGGGGTTGCTGTAGCAAAAGCTTTAGGAGCAGATCCAGTTATTTTAATTGGTACAAGAGATGATAGACTAAAAATAGGGAAAAAGCTTGGAGCTGATTTTGTATTAAATGTTAAAGAAGAACCAGACATAATTAACTCGGTAAAATCTTTAGTTGGTAATGTTGGAGCAGATTATGTTGTTGAATGTGCTGGAACAGAGCAAGCATTGAATGATGCTATTATGATGACCAACAGAGGAGGAAAAATTTGTTTGGCTGCTTTCCCTCATGATTCAATTAAAGTAAATATTCCTTACATGGTCATAAACAATATATATATGTATGGTATAAGAGGTGAAGGTAAAAGTGCAACTCATAGGGCTATGGCATTCATGAAACAAAAAAGGTTTAATGCTAAACTTGTACATACACATACTTTTAAATTAAGCGATTTGCCGACTGCTTTAAAATATGCAAAAGAAAGAATTGATGGCGCAATAAAAGTAGTTATTAAGCCTTGGGAATAAGAATGGTCTCTATCTCAAGTTATTTTCTTATTTACGTTACAGTAAAAAATCAAAAAGAAGCAGAAAAAATAGCTAGTTTAGCCATTAAAAATAATTTAGCAGCATGTGGAAACATTTTTCCTAAAGTTAAATCTATATATAAATGGAAAGATAAAATTCAAAAAGATAATGAAACTATTTTAATACTTAAGACAAATTCAAAAAAATATGATTTGCTTGAAAAAATCATTTTAGAAAATCATTCTTATGATGTCCCATGTATTTTAAAAATTCCAATTGATTCAGGTCATAAAGAATTTTTGAGATGGATTGACCATAGTCTTATTTAATCATTCTTAATTACTTTACCAATATAGGGTAGATTTCTGTTATTTTGCGCATAATCAATTCCGTAACCAACTACAAATTCGTCGGGAATATCAAAACCGACCCACTTTACATCAATATTAGTTTCTCTTCTTGATGATTTATTTAAAAGACAACATACTTCTAATGATTGGGGTTCTCTCTCATTTAACATTTTTATTACCTGATTGAGGGTGTGGCCAGTATCTATAATATCTTCCACGAGAAGTACATCAGTATTTTTAATATCAGTATTTAAGTCACTCAATATTCGAACATTATGAGAACTTACCATTGAATTTCCATAACTTGATACCGTCATAAAGTCTATTTCTACTGGTACTTTAATCTCTCTAGCTAAATCAGCAATAAAAACAAAAGAGCCTCTAAGAAGACCAACTACTAGTAGTTTTTTAGAGTTTTTATAAAAATTATTTATTTCAACGCTGAGGTCTTGTATTCTATTTTTAATCTTTAATTCATCAATTAAAACTTGGATATCATATTCAACATTCATAGTATTAAATATTAAATAATAATATAGTAAATATTAAAAGAATTATTTTTGGAGGTATGAGTTGATAACACTTATTATAGGGTCAATTTTAGGGTTTATGATATTTTTTCCAGTTGTTGTAGCACCTGTAGTATTTAATATCTTAGACGAAAAGCAATCTAGTTTATTTCTTAGGTCCTTTTTTCCTAAATATTATTTATTTGGAATTTTATTAACTTTAATTGCTTTAATTATGTCTATATTTGAAAAAGATGTTGTGATTTTTTTAGCATTTACCTTAATATTAGTTGGATTTCTATTTTCCAGACAAATTTTAACACCTGCTATAAATAAAGCTAAAGATGAAATAATTGAAAGTAATGAGAAATCAAAAATTAAATTTGAAAAGCTTCATAAATTTTCTGTGACAATCAATGTTTTACAAATGATAATTTGTATTATAATTTTATTTTACCAAGTATTTTATTAATTTTTTTATGATAAACAAATATCAACCAAAAAGAAATTTTCCAGACTATAAGTCAAGCATTATTAGGTCACCTAGAGAAGAACCTTTAATGATAAAACTAACTAATTCTGAAATTACTGGTCCAATGTTTAAAAAAGAGATTTTAAATAATAGTGATAATGATCTAACTATTAATTTTTCTAAGAATTCTGAAAAACCGCTTGGACAAGAAATATTTGTTCATGGGTTTGTAAAAGATGAAAATGGAAATGGTTTGAAAGATATTTTAATTGAAATTTGGCAAGCAAATGCTGGAGGCAAGTATAGACACAGAAATGATACTAATGAAGTTAGTTTAGATAAAAACTTTGGTGGTTGTGGAAGGTTTATAACTTCTTTAGATGGGTACTATATTTTTAAAACTATTGAACCAGGTGCATATCCATATCCAAATAGAGGCATTGAATGGAGACCAAAACATATCCATTTTTCAATATTTGGAAGTATGTTTTTACAGAGGTTGGTTACTCAAATGTACTTTGAGGGCGACCCTTTGATTAAGTTTTGTCCTATGGTTAATTCTATTCCTGATGTAAATGCTAGAAAACTTTTAATTGGAAAATTAGATCTTTCAAAAACGGAAAATGAAAAAATTCTTGGTTATAGATTTGATATAATTTTAAGAGGTAAAGACCAAAGTTATTTCGAAAATAAAATAGAAGGTCTATAAGGTTTAAAGTATGTTGAAAAAGCTTAGTGAAACACCATCTCAAACAGCTGGTCCTTTTCTACATATTGGATGTACTCCTGCAGCAATAGATATAAATGTTTTTAGATATGAAATAGGATTAGCGCCTTTCGGGGACATATCTTTTGATGATGTTATCAATATTAAAGGTAGAATATTTGACGGAAACAATGAACCAGTGTTAGACGCTATGATAGAAACTTGGCAATGTGACTCTAATGGCAACTACTTTGGATACCAAGGATTTGCAAGAAAAGCGACTGATTTTGAAACAGGTGAATATTTTATAAAAACTATAAAGCCAGATTCTAATAATGATAATAAAGGATCTCAAATTTCCTCCTATATTTCTTTTTGGATTGTTGCTAGGGGTATGAACAGGCCATTAATTACCCGAATGTATTTTGACAAAAAAGGTTTAGAAAATAACAAAATTTTCAAAGGTTTTAATATTAAAAAAAGATTAAATACTTTACTACCTCAAACAAAGGATAATAAAAATTTTATTTTTGACATTCATCTTCAAGGTAAAAAAGAGACGATTTTTTTTGAATTTTAAATTATAATAAAAAAATGCCAAGATCAAACTTAATAATTAGACATTACCAGTCTTACATTAAAGAAACTTTAGAAGAGAATAGAAGGACAAAAGAAAATAAGCCAATGGGTTTTTTAGCTTATTTACTTTTCTTTTGTTACATTATTTTTTGGGGGTATGTTTTTTGGATGCCTCCAATAGGTTAATCATAGGAATTCAATGAAGAGAAATAATGATTTAATTATATGGAATCCTGAGGAACTTATCTATGAAATTGGATCTCCTCCGCATGAAGCTTATCTGATTACTGAAGGAAATGTAAAAATTGAAACAAAAGATAAATTTACATTGAGCACATTAGGAGCTGGCGAAATTTTTGGAGAATCTTCTTTACTTTTAGATACTAATAGAACAGTTACAGCTAAAGCATCTTCAAAACAAGTTATTGCTAAAATTATACCAAAAGAATACTTTTTAAAATTAAAAGATAATGATATTGTGTTAAATGCTTTAATAAGAAAAACGCAAGTTCGGTTGATGGAAGCAAATAATAAAATTAATCAGCTTGCAAATGAGGTTTCTGAACTTTTATCTTCATTAAAAGGTGATAGTAAAATTGATGGAGAACTATCAAACAGACTTTCTAATTTAAGAAAAAAAATATCTGAAATTAACTCCATTACGACTGATTGATTTAACTAAAAACAAAACCATCATAATTATTTTTTTTCACATTTTCGCAGATTTTGGAATAATTGGGTAAACCTCCGGCATATGGCATAAACACTCGAGGTTTATTTGGAATATTTGCTCCCAAATACCATGAATGTTTAACAGTAGGAAGTAATGTTTTATCTGCAGCTTCTTTAACTTGCTTTCCCCATTTAAGTGAATTTTTTTCAGAAGTAGAGACTTTATTGAATTTATTTTCAATCATGTATGATATACAATCTGATACCCATTCAACATGTTGTTCAATTGCAGTAGGCATATTTGTTAATACCGAAGGACTTCCTGGTCCAGTAATCGTAAACATATTTGGGAAGCCAGGAATCTGTAATCCAAGGTAAGTTTTTGGACCTTCATTCCAATAATCTTTTAAATTTAAATTATTTTCTCCAGTTATATTTAAGTTTATAAGTGTGCCTGTCATTGCATCATAACCAGTTGCAAAAACAATTGTATCTAATTTAAAATAATTATTTTTTGTTTTAATGCCTTTTTCATCTATTTCAACTATAGGATCATTTTTAATATCAACTAGATGAACATTGTCTTTATTGTAGGTTTCAAAATAGTTGGTATCTATTGGAGGTCTTTTGCATCCATATGGGTGATCAAAGTTTGTTAATATTTTCGCAAACTCTTTATTTTTTACAACTTGGCAAATTTTTTTCTTTAAAAAAATTGATGCAGAATCATTTGCTTTTTTGTCTGTAATTATATCTTTAAAAACACCTCTAAATTGAAGTCCACCTTTTTCCCAATATTCTTCATATTTTTTTTCTCTTTCTTTTTGATCAACATCAAAAGTAAGTTTTTCACTAATCCGAAAAGCATGTCCATTAGGTGTTTCTTTTACAATTGATTTTAGTTCATCATAATTATTTTTAACGTACTCTTTGAATTCTTTTGAAAGAGGTTTATTTCTAGCTGGGACACTAAAGTTAGGAGTTCTTTGAAAAACTGTCAGGTGTTTTGCCTTTTCAGCAATTACAGGTGCAGCTTGAATACCAGTTGACCCAGTTCCGATTTGTCCAACTCGTTTGCCAGAAAAATCTACATCGTTTTTAGGCCAATTGCCAGTATGGTAATAATCTCCATTAAACTTTTTTAAACCTTTTATGTTTGGTATATTTGTTGTTGAAATACATCCAACTGCCGTTATTAAAAATTTACATTTAAATACTTCATCATTCTTTGTTTTTAAAATCCATGAATTGTATTCCTCATCAAATGTTGCTGAAATAACTTCAGTATCAAGCTGAATATCATCTTTTAAAGAATATTTATTGGAAACGTAGTTTAAATATTTACGAATTTCTGCATGGCCTGGATAACGTTCACTCCATTGCCATTCTTGAAAAATTTCTTCAGAAAAAAAATATGTATAAGCATGGCTTTCGGTATCACATCTAGCACCAGGATATCTATTCCAGTACCATGTTCCACCTATACCAGAACCTTTTTCTAATACTCTACAGTTTAGTTTCAATTTATCTCTCAACTTATAAAGTTGATATAAACCTGAAAAGCCTG
>NZIY01000019.1 GCA_002691795.1 SAR116 cluster bacterium | reverse complement strand
TTATTAAAAACCATAATACCTACGCAAGGTCTATAAGGTCTTTCTGAAAGTGGTTTTAGATCGTTCATTAATAGTATTATCCAAGATCATTTTTGATTAATCTATGATGAACCAATTTCTTTTTATTTATTTTATTTTTCTTACCATACAATTGAATACCTCTTATTAAATCATAAGCTCTTGAAATTTGATTATCCTCTAAAAGAATCTCAATTTTACTTAATTCACTATTTTTTTCTTTTGTTGTAGGAGTATTCATTTTATCCAATGCCCCTCTTAAATTTTCTTCTCTTATAGAGGCTTTATTTTTTTTCTTTTTCGTCGTACCTGCCTCTACAATTATGTCTGGCTCAATTCCTTTAGCTTGGATTGAAATGCCACTAGGAGTATAATATCTCGAAGTTGTTAATCTAATGGCACCGTCATTTGAAATAGGAATGATTGATTGAACAGATCCTTTCCCAAAACTTCTGGTTCCTAGGATAATAGCTCTTCCGTGATCTTTTAAAGCCCCTGCTACAATTTCGCTTGCTGATGCTGAACCATTATTAATTAATATTACTAATGGAAAATTGTTTAAAACATCTCCAGGTTTTGCAAAAGTTCTGTCAACATCGCCTTCATTTCTTCCTTTGGTTGATACTATTTCACCATTATTTAAAAAAGCATCGGTTACAGAAATTGATTGCGTTAACAACCCTCCAGGGTTGTTTCTTAAGTCTAAAATTAAACCTTCAAATTTATCATCAAGATTTGTTTTTATTTCTTCAATTTTTGAAATCATGCTCGTTGTAGTATTTTGTGAAAATGTTGTTAACCTTAGATATCCAACATTATTGATAATTTCGTGTTTAACTGATTTTATCTTTATTTTATCTCTTACAATTTCTAAGTCAAAAGGATCTATATCTTTCCTTAAAACTGTAATTTTCACTTTTGTACCTATTGGCCCTCTTAATTTTTCTACAGCTTTATTCAAAGGTAATCCTCTGATAGATTCGCCTTCAACTCCAATAATTAAATCACCCGGTTGCATACCTGCCTTATCTGCTGGTGTATCATCAATTGGGGACACAACTTTTACGACACCATTTTCAAGTGTTATTTCTATTCCTAAACCACCAAAGGAACCTTTCGTTTTAACTTTCATTTCTGAATAATCATTTGAAGAGAGGTAAGCTGAATGTGGATCTAGAGATTGCAACATTCCTGAAATAGCTGCTTCAATCAATTTTTTATCAGATATTTCTTCTACATACTGTTCTTTAACTCTCTCGAAAATATCACCAAATAGGCTCAATTGTTTGTAAGTTTCCTGCCTGTTATTTTGTGCATTCAAAAAATGATTTGGTGTAAAGCTTAAAATTAAAACTGCAAATAGAAATAAACAAAAAATAAAATATCCATTTTTAAATACATTGTTCACAATTTTTTTCATCATAGATCCTATATATTAATAATATACCAAATTACTATATTCGCAATTTTTTAGTTTCATGTGATAAGAGTTTGACCAGTCATTGATTTTGGTTGTTTAATTCCTAACAACTCTAATACAGTTGGAGCTATGTCAGATAATTTACCATCAGTTAATTTTACGATATTTTGATTTTCATTAATCATTATAAAAGGAACTAAATTAGTTGTATGTGCAGTATGTACTGAATTGCTTTGATCATCCCACATTTGTTCACAATTACCATGATCGGCTGTAATAAGAATGGTGCCGTTAATTTTTTTAATCTCTGTAGTAATATCTCCAATGCAATTATCTACAGTTTCAACCGCTTTAATTGTAGCATCAAGATTTCCAGTATGCCCCACCATGTCTGGATTTGCAAAGTTGACAACAATAAAATCATAAATTTTATTTTTAATACAATTTATCAATTCGTCTCTTATTTTAAAGGCTGACATTTCTGGTTTGATATCATATGTCGCGACTTTAGGTGAGGGTATTAAAATTCTTTCCTCGAGCTCATATTCTTTTTCATGTCCACCATTAAAAAAGAAAGTAACATGCGGGTATTTTTCAGTTTCAGCTATTCTCAATTGTTTTAATTTAGATTGAGATATTATTTCTCCCAATGTATCTTTATGAATTTCATTTTTAAAAATACTTGGTATATATTTGTTCAATTCTTCTGAATATTCATTCATACCAAGTGCGTTTATGAAAGGTGCATTGTTATTGTTTCGATTAAAAAAACTAAAATCATCTTTTAAAAAACTCTCTAATAGCTCTCTTACTCTATCCGATCTAAAATTAACAATTAATAAACTATCTCCATTTTCTATTCCTTTATAATCATTTATCGATGTAGGAGAAACAAATTCATCAGTTTCATTTCTTGCGTAAGCCTCTGTAATAGCCTGAACTATGTTGTTACACTTATATTTACTTTCACCATCTATAATTAAATTATAAGCTTTTTCTATTCTTTCCCATCGATTATCTCTATCCATTGAGTAATATCTTCCAATTAATGTAGAAATTTTGACTGACTTAGGAATTTTAGAAGTGAATTCATGGATTATTTTACCAAACTCATTAGGCAGAGTATCTCTACCATCCGAAAATAAATGTAGCTTAATTTTTTTTACTTTTTTAGACACAAGTTTGCAAATATTGACAATATGATTTTCATGAGAATGGACTCCACCAGTGCTACATAATCCTATGATATGAATTGTTTTATTATTTTGATGATTTTTAAAAAAATCTTTAAACTCTTTTATATCAAAAACTTTTTTATCTTTAAAAGCCTCGTTTATTCTAGGCAATGATTGTAAAACAACTCTACCAGAACCAATATTCATGTGCCCTACTTCAGAGTTCCCTATTTGATTGGCAGGAAGGCCTACATATTCTCCTGAGGCTTCAAGTTTGCATGATGGATAACTTTTGAAAAATTTATCAAAATTTGGGGTTTGAGCTAATTTTACTGAGTTACAATTTTTTTGATCTCTTAGACCCCATCCATCCATGATGCAAAGAACCAAGGGAGAATTTTTTATTTTATTCATACTAATCTCATTTATGATAAGGGTGATTATTAAATATGCACTCGATTCTATATAATTGTTCAACAAGCATTAATCTAGCAATAATATGAGACCATGTCATTCTACCGAACGAAATTATATCACTTGCTTTTTGTTTTATAAATTGACCATGTCCAAGTGGTCCACCAATAGCAAAGTTAAGGGTTTTAAAATTATTCATTTGATAAGACTTTATTAATTCCATTAATTCTTCTGTTGATAAAATAGTACCATCTTTATCTAGGAGAATAAGACTTGAATCTTTTGGTGAACTATCAAAGATTTTTAAACCTTCTTTTTCAATACTTGATTGAGGATATTCAATAATCTGTATTTTCTTTTTCACTCTTTTTAAATATTTTTGAATAATTTTGTTTTCATCAATTTTATTTAACTTTCCAATACATGAAATTTGATATTTCATATCAGAAAATATTTATTTGGTTTTAATTTCAGAATTAATTGAACTTGGTATTTCCCACATTTTTTCTAATGCATAAAAATCTCTAACTTCTGGTCTGAATAAATGTATGATGATGTCATAAGCATCAATTAAAACCCAATCTGAATTGGTTATTCCTTCAGGTTTTCTTGTAGAAATACCGTTATCTTTTAATTTTTTTATCAAATTATTAGCCATACTAGAAACTTGCCTTGTAGAGTTTCCACTTGCTATAATCATAAAATCAGCAATGCTACTTCTTTTTTTTAAATCTATTGTTTTAATATTAATCGCTTTATCATCTTCAAGAGAATGACAAATTAAAGATAAAATTTTTTTCATGTTAATGGAAGTTGTCTGTTTTTTCATTTATAATTTGAATTTAAATTATTTCTTATTTTAGATGAAGATAAGTAGTTTAATTTATCTTTTATATACAGCCAACAAGGTGTTTTTTGTTTGGTTAATTTATTTTTGTTCATAAGGCGGTTGCCCAATATTTTTGCTCCAAGTGAATTAAATATATTATGAGAATAGCTTGGTCTTTCGATAACTGCAATAGGAAATATTCTTACAATATCGTGAGGTCTGAGCCATTTTGGAAAATCGATTATATTGTCACTTCCCATTAGCCAAATGAATTTTGTATTTCTTGAACGATTTTTTAAAAACAGGAGCGATTTGTAAGAATGAGTTAGTTTAAATCTATATTCATAATCCATCACTTTGATAAAAGTATGTTTGGAAATAAATNTCTTAGTATCGTTTAATCTTTGAAAATAAGAATTAAAAATTTTATCTTCTTTTAATCTATTTTGNGGTGTAATTNACCACCATATTTCATCTAAATTCAGTTGTTTTTTTGCTATATTACTAATATGTAAATGACCATTATGAGCTGGATTAAATGATCCACCTAGGATACCAACTTTTATCCTTCTATTGAAAAAGAAATGATTTGGTAGATTGTGTCTGTATGCTTTAAATTTCAAACTCATAAATCAATTTGGTCTAATTTGGCCATCGCCTTTAACTACATATTTAAAGCTAGTTAATTGATTAGCGCCTACNGGACCTCTAGCATGTAATCTACCAGTAGATATTCCAATTTCAGCACCCATTCCAAATTCACCACCATCTGCAAATTGTGTTGATGCATTTTTCATCACAATAGCACTGTCTACATTTTTTAAAAAATAATTAGCAGTTTTCTCATTGTCTGTCAGGATGGTTTCTGTATGTTGAGAAGAATACCTATTAATGTGACTTACAGCCTGTTGAACACCATCAACTAGTTTTACTGAAATTATCGCATCTAGATATTCTGTTGCCCAATCTTCTTCATTCGCTAAAATTACATTGCTTTCAATATCTCTTAAAAATTTTTCTCCTCTGACTTCACAATTAGCTTTTTGAAGTTGTATAATAATTTTGTGGATGCTATCTCTGTGCAATTTTTTATCAATAAGCAAAGTTTCTGCAGCACCACATATTCCAGTTCTTCGCATCTTTGAGTTAATTATAATTTTAATGCTTTTTTCTAAGTTAGCTTCATAATCCACATAAATATGGCATATACCTTCAAGATGCGCAAATACAGGAACTTTTGCTTCTTCTTGAATTTTAGCTACTAGAGATTTTCCACCTCTTGGAACAATTATGTCTATATATTCTGAAGCCTTAAGTAATTCTGTTACCATTTGTCTATCAGTTGTATCAATTATTTGAATACATGTTTCAGGTAAGCCTGCTAATTTTAAACCTTGTTGTAAAAAATTTGTTAAAATGGTTGATGTGTGAAAAGAGTCTGAGCCACCTCTTAAAATACAAGCATTTCCAGATTTAATGCATAGTGCTCCGGCATCAATTGTTACGTTTGGTCTAGACTCATAGATAATTCCAATGACGCCTAATGGAACTGAAATCTTTGAAATAATCAAACCATTTGGTCTATCCCAAGTTCCAAGATCTTTATTAAGTGGGTCATCTAATTTTGAAATATCGATTAGACCATCTATAATTGAATTAATTCTTTTTTCATCTAATGACAGCCTGTCAATAAATGAGTTTGATAAAGATTTTCTTTTACCATTTTCAACGTCAATTTTATTAGCTTCTAGGATTTTATTAATATTACCTTTTAAAAGTTTTGCTGTTTCATTTAAAGCATTATTTCTTTGTTCATTGTCACTTAATGATAAAATTTTGAAAGCTTCTTTAGCTTTAATTCCATAATTTTTGATATTTTTATTGATCATTATTAATTTTCTAAAACAAAATCATCTATATGAATAATTTCATCTTTTCCTCTATATCCTAAAACTTCTTCTATCTTATTACTTCTGATTCTTTTTATTAAATTTACTTCNTTATTATTATAATGCGAAAGTCCTTTTCCTATAATCATATTTTGAAGGTTAACAATATAAATTAAATCACCTTTATTATAAGAACCTTCAGTNTTTAAAACGCCTGCAGGTAAAATTGATTTACCTGATTTTACNGCTTTTTCTGCACCTTCATCAATAAAAATCTTCCCTTTAACTTGGAGTGCAGATGATATCCACATTTTTCTAGCATTTTGTGATTTTTTATTAGCTTTAAATAAACTTCCATACTGAACATTATTGATTAATTGATTAATTGGGTTATCACAGTTTCCATTAGTAATTATCACATTACATCCAGCATTTGTTGCTATTTTTGATGCTTGAATTTTAGTAATCATACCACCATTTGAAAAGGATGTTTTCGACGGCCCTGCCATAATTTCTATATCATTAGTTATATTATTAATTTCTTTAATCAATTTACTATTTTTGTTTTTCCTTGGATCTTCAGAATACAGGCCATTTACATCAGAGAATAAAATTAAAAGATCTACTTCACACATTTGAGCAACTCTTGCTGCCAGTCTATCATTATCACCGAATTTTATTTCATCTGTAGATACAGTATCATTCTCATTTATGACAGGTATTACATTCAGTTGTAAAAGTTTTAACAATGTTGCTCTAGCATTAAGGTGTTTTCTCCTAGTTTCAGTATCATCCGGTGCAAGTAGAATTTGAGCAGATTCTAAATTAAGTGACTTTAAAACTTCTTTCCATGCATGAGACAAGTGAATTTGACCCACAGCTGCTGCGGCTTGTTTTTCATCTAATGAAAGATTTTTAACTAAATTTAATTGTTTTCTACCTAACGCAACTGATCCTGAAGAAACAATCATTATTTGTTTGTTTTTATTTGTTAAATTTAAAATTTCCTTAGAAAAATTTTTTAACCAACTGTAATTAATATCATTACTGTGATCATTTATTAGTAATGAAGATCCAACCTTTAAAATTATCCGACTAGATGTATCAATTAATTGTTTTAATTGATCATTTTTCATTTCTATGGTTCCCAAGTTAAAGATTTTTGATCAAAGTTATTATGATCTTTGTCTTTTTCATTATCTATTAAGTCAATAACTTTCCTACATAAACTGTCNATATTCAATCCAGTAACAGATGATATAAAAAAAGCATTNTTAACATTTATACCATTAATATTGTTTTTTATATCATTTAATTTATTTTCACTAAAGGCATCGCATTTTGTNAAAACAACAATTTGATCTTTATTAAAAACGTTTTCGCTATAAGCTTTAAGTTCATTTTCAATTATCTGAAAACTTTTCTTTATGTTTTGATTAGTTATATCAATTAAATGTAGTAAAACTTTACACCTTTCAATATGCCCTAAAAACTTATGACCTAACCCTTTTCCAATGTGAGCATCTTCAATTAATCCTGGAATATCTGCTATTACAAATTCTTTNTCATCTATTCTGTTTACACCTAAGTTAGGATATAAGGTAGTAAAGGGATAATCAGCTATTTTAGGTCTTGATGAAGAGATTTTTGAAAGAAAGGTNCTTTTACCAGCATTGGGAAGTCCAACAAGTCCAACATCAGCAATTAACTTTAATCTNAACCAGATTGTCTTTTCTTCACCTTTTTCGCCAGGTTGGGAATGTCTAGGTGATTGATTAGTAGAACTTTTAAAAAAAGCATTACCTTTACCTCCAATTCCACCTTTTGCTAAAATAGTACTATCATCCTTATCAACTAAATCAGCTAATTTTATACTTTTATTTTCATTTAAAATTTCTGTTCCAAATGGCACTTTTAATATGATGTCATCAGCATTGTGACCATTTCGATTTCTACCCATGCCGTGTTGACCTGATTTTGCTTTAAAGTGCTGTTTATATCTATAGTCAATTAAAGTATTAAGATTATCCACTGTTTTGATGATTACATTACCACCGTCCCCACCATTACCTCCATCAGGCCCACCTTTTGGAACATTGGCTTCTCTGCGAAACGATACACAACCTGGCCCACCGTTTCCACTCGATATATAAATTTTAACTTCATCTAGGAATTTCATATACTATTAATAGTACAATGAAAATTCGAATTAATTAAGAGGATATTATTCTGCAGCGACTTTATTGGGTTCAACAGAAACAAAAGTTTTGTTATCNTTTTTTCTCGTAAAAAAAACTTTTCCATCAACTAATGAGAATAATGTATGATCTTTACCTATACCAACATTTGCGCCTGGATGAAATTTTGTTCCTCTTTGTCTTATAATGATATTGCCAGGAACAACTGTTTCACTNCCAAATTTTTTAACGCCTAAACGTCTTCCAGCAGAATCTCTTCCATTTCTTGAACTACCACCAGCTTTTTTATGTGCCATATTAAAACCTTTATATAATTATGATTTTGAAGTTTTAGTTTTTTTTGTCTCTGTTTTCTCTGAAATTGCTTCTGTTTTTTTATTTGAAACAGTTTTTGTAGTCTTAGTATTCGGTTTAGCTTTTGTTGTCACTTTTTTTTCAATNGTTTGTTTTGCTTTTAATTCTTTANTCTCAGCTTTTTTAGCTATTAATTTTGAACCACCACTTGCAGCAATATTTTTTATTTTGACAAGGGTTAGATCTTGTTTATGACCTTGCTTTCTTCTACTATTTTTTCTTCTTCTTTTATAAATTATTGTTATTTTTGGACCACGTGTTTGTTTAACAACTTCTGCAACTACTGCAGCATCTTTAACTAATGGGGATCCAATTTCTGTTTTACCATTATCATTAATCATTATGATATCGTTAAAAACAACTTCATCACCTATATTCCCGTCAATCTTTTCAATTAACAACTTTTCTTCCTTAGCAACTTTGTATTGTTTTCCACCAGTTTTAAGTATTGCAAACATTAACTTCTCTATATTTTAAAGTAAAATAATACTTATAATTTTTATTGCCATAATGTCAAGTTTTAAGAGTTTGTTTATTATTTATTTTTAATAAACATNATAGGGTCTAATCTTTGATCAAACCAATTAATTCTCCAATCTAAATGAGGGCCTGTGGATCTTCCAGTTGAGCCAATCAGACCAATCATATCACCTTTTTGAATCGTATCATTTTTTTTTACTAAAACTTTACTTAAATGTGAGTAGACAGAAGTTATGCCATGTCCATGATCCAACATTACAGTTCCACCAGTAAAGTATAAATCTTTTTTAGAAAGTCTTACNATTGCATCAGTGGGTGAAATCACCTTAGANCCTTTTTTAGCAGCAATATCAATTCCATAATGAGGTCTTCTAGGCTTGCCATTTAAAATTCGTTGGCTTCCAAAAATACCAGTTATAATACCATTAGCAGGCAATAAAAAATCTTGAAAAGTGAAGTCTACTCTTGAATTTAATGTTCTCACTTTAGCTATTAATTTATTTTCCTTTATTATTCTTTTATAAATTTGTTTAGGGGGAGAAACAAATTTTTTTGGAAGACCATCAATTTTTTGAATTTTATAATTATTTTTTTTAATTTTTAATTTTTTGCTTATCCATTTATTATCTACGTTGAATTTTAAATAAGCAACTTCAGGATAATCTCTTCCAAAACCTANAATGAATTTATTCTTTTTACCTAAGTAAACNTCTCTATTTTCAAATTTGATTTTTATTTTTGAAGATGTTTCGCCTTTTATATATCCTCCTTGAATTAAATAACCCTCAAGTTTAATAATATTTTTACCTATAGAAAATTTAATCTCTTCTTTTGCAAAACAATTACATGAAAATAGAACTAAAACAAAAATATTTATAACTAATTTATTCATAATCTTTTTTCTTCTTCAATTATACCTTTTGGGAAAAACCTTAAAGCTAGTATCAAAACTAAACCCATTAAAAGAAGTCTCATATATGCAGCATGATTTAAAAGATATAATTTAATTTCATTTTGATCATTTAAAAAAATAGTTACTAATTCAATAAGAGATGTTCCTATTGGTTCTGCTTGTATCCAAAAAAACCAAATTGCAAANCCTCCAATTATTGCTCCATGATTGTTTCCAGAACCTCCNATAATAACCATGATCCATATTAAAAAAGTATATCTTAAAGGTTGGTATGAAGAAGGAGTGAATTGTCCATCAAGAGTAGTAAGCATAGCTCCAGAAANACCAATAATTGCAGAACCNATAATAAAAACTTGTAAATGTCTTTTTTTAACATTAATACCCATAGCTTCAGCAGATACTTCATTATCTCTTACAGCTCTCATCATTCTTCCCCAAGGGGATTTTATGGCTTTTTGTAAAAGGAAAAAAATTATTAATAAAACTAATATAAAAAGTATTGAATATAAACCTTTAACTATCAAAGAAGATAATTCTATNACNGATGAATTTAGTGCATTACTTATTGTTTGAATAAATTCATTTTTTTGTAAATCTATTTCATAAGGGACTGGTCTAGGAAGTCCATTAACATTTTTTACACCTCTAGCTAGCCATTCTTCATTTTTGATAATGTAAATAATTATTTCAGAAATTCCTAAAGTAGCAATGGCTAGATAATCTGATCTTAAACCCAAAGCAATTTTGCCAATCAAAAAAGCAATTATCATACAAAATAAACCTGCTATAGGCCATGATAATATTATGGGTAAATTTAATCCGCCAATATACCCTGTTTTGGCAGAATTNGTGTTTTCTATAAAATTTATTGATGGAATAAAAATAGATTTTATTAAGTACAAGCTAAAAAAGATAATTATTATTAAAAGTAAGATTCTTAAATATTTATTATAAACTAAAATTGTCCAAAATTTTTTAATTAAGATCCCTGAAATTAAAAATGAAAAAAGAATAATCAGTATTATTGCAGTTCCNNCTTCCCAAACTTCTAATGTTGGTGGCATTGAAATTAAAACGCCACACAATCCTCCAATTGCAGCAAAACCCATAACTCCAAAATTAACTATCCCACTATTCCCCCACTGAATATTGATACCAATAGACATGATTGCAGAAATAAGACATAGATTTAAAATAGAAAAAGCTACATTCCAACTTTGAAAAATTCCAACAAGTAAAAATAAGAAAGCACAAATTAAATAAGCGTTAACATATTTTTTTTTACTAAAGACATCAGTTTTCATAATAATTTACCTCTGTAAATACCAGTTGGTTTTAGTATTAAAACTAGAACTAAAATTATGAATGAAATTGCTATTTTATAATCAGTACTAAGGAGTTGAAGACTACCTTCTTGTAAAAAATTTATTGGAATTAAATAAGATAAGAATTTATTATATGAAAAAGTGATTAATAATTCTGAAAATGATATTACAAAACCACCAATAATGGCGCCAATAGGATTCCCAATGCCTCCAACAATTGCTGCTGCAAATATTGGTAAAACAAGTTGTAAATATGTAAAAGGTTTATAACTTTTGTCTAATCCATATAATGTACCAGCAATACAAGCNAAAGTTCCTGTTATTAACCAAGTATAAAATATTATATTATCTGTTTTAATCCCTGATAATAATGCAAGATCTTTATTATCTGAATAAGCTCTCATTGACTTTCCAGTTTTTGTTTTATTTAAAAACCAAAAAAGAANAGCAACGGCAATAATACTTACAACTATTGTAATGCTTTGAGATAATTTTAAAGAGATACCTTCTGTTAATCCTGTTATTTCTTTAAACTCCCTTGCACTTANAATAAATCTTTCTCCATCATTAATTGTTCTGTCATTGGGACCAATTAAAACTCTAATTAAGCCACTAGTAAAAAACATTACACCTATAGATACAATCAAACTGATAACATTCTTTGAGTTTTTTTTTCGATGATATTGGAAGCAATATTTGTCAATCAGGAGACAATAAGAAATTGTAATTAAAATTGATAAAGGAAGTGCAAGTATTACTGTAGGTAGTGGGAAGATACTTATGCCAAAATAACTTATAATCCATGTNATTAAAATACTTGTCATTGCACCAAATGACATAAATTCTCCATGAGCAAAATTTGAAAATCTTAAAACTGTATATATTATAGTCACTCCTAGCGCACCAAGTGCCAATTGACATCCATATGTTAGGCCAGGGATGATTATATAATTAATAATTAGAGCAAATGCGTTAATAATTTCCAAAGCCTTAACCTCCTAAAAAAGAAACTCTAACTTCTGGGTTTTGCAATAGAGCTTTTCCAGTATCGCTATATTTATTTTTTCCATTTTGAAGTACAAATCCTAAATTGGAAATTTCAAGTGCTTGTTTTGCATTTTGTTCAACAACTAAAATAGAAGTCCCCATTTTGGAAATTGCTTGGAGCTTTTTAAAAAGATCTTTCATTACAATTGGTGATACACCAGCAGATGGTTCATCTAACATTAACAAAATTGGGTTTGTCATTAATGCTCTGCCTACGGCAAGTTGTTGTCTTTGTCCACCAGATAATTCTCCAGCAATTTGAGATTTTTTTTCATTTAAAATAGGAAATAAATTGTATACATTTTTTAAATTTTCTTTCATTGATGATTGATGAATAAAAGCACCCATTTCTAAATTTTCTTCGACAGACATTTCTTGAAAAATATTATTATTTTGAGGGACAAAACTCATTCCTTTCATAACTCTTTCTTGGGGATTTAAATAAGTTATATCTTCATTATTAAAAATAACTTTACCACTTTTGATTGGGATTAAACCAAAAATAGCTTTCATAGCAGTTGATTTNCCAGCTCCATTTGGGCCAACAATGCACGCTATATTACCTTTTTTAACTGAAAAACTACATCCATNAACTATAATAGTTTTTTCGTATCCACAAATGATTTCTNTAACATCAAGTAACATTTTCAACTTTTTCCAAGATAAATATCTATAACTTTCTGATTACTTTTAATTTGATGAATGTTGCCTTGAGTAAGAAACTCACCTTCAGCCATTACAATTATAGTATCACAAAGTTTTGAAATAAATTCTAGATCATGTTCAATCATAATAAAGGTATATTTTTTTTCTTTATTTAATTTTTTTATTATTTTGGAGATTTTNTTAAGAAGTGTTTTGTTAACACCAGCACCTACCTCATCAAGAAGAATAATTTCTGGTTCAACCATCATAACTCTTCCTAGTTCTAAAAGTTTTTTTTGTCCGCCCGATAAGTTTCCAGCATATTCTTTTTCTAAGTGACTTAAACCTATAACATCAAGTATATTTTTAGCTTTCTTTACATTAATCTCTTCAATTTTTTTAATTTTTTTCTCAAAAAACCATTGGCCAAAAAAAGTTTCTCCTATTTTATTTGGCGGCACGACTAAAAGATTATCTAAAACTGTTAAAGAAAAAAACTCATGCGGAATCTGAAAAGTTCTTAAAACACCAATTTCAAATAATTCATGTGGTTGGAGTCCAATCAATTCGGAATTATTTAATTGAACACTTCCACTATCAGGTTTTATTGAGCCATTGATAACATTGAAAAGCGTAGTTTTTCCAGCTCCATTTGGTCCAATTAAACCACTTATACTTCCTTTTTCTATTTTAAATGAAAGGTTGTTAAGTACTTTTAACCCGCCAAAACTTTTATTAATGTTTTTGATTTTAAGCATAAAGTTGAATAAGCTCTAATCTATGTAGGATTAGAGCTTATTAGTTTTACTTATAGCCTACTGTGGTAACTTTTTGATTATCAATCAAAATTTCTGCAAAATTACCAGCAGATTCACCTCCGCCTATTAACTCAACAGCTGAAGCTCCCACATAGTCAATTTCCTTACCTTCACTAAGAAGTTTAAGACCTTTAGCAAGTTCACCTGGATAAATCTTTTCTCCAGGAGCATTTGCGACATCCATTACTTTTGATTTGAAGTCATTGCTATTTGTTGAATTAGCAGCTTGCATTGCTAACATAATTAATGCAGCTGAATCATATGATTCTTTTGTGTAAGGACCAGCTTTAAAATTATTTGCTTTTGCTATGTCATTAAATTTAGTTGCACCAGGGCTGTCAGTTCCAGGAACAGTACCAATAGAACCATTTAAATCTTTTCCAATAGCTNTAGGTAATGANTCACCTATCATTCCATCAGGTAAAAAGAAGGTTTTAAAAGAGCCAGAATCTAAAGATGCTTGAATTACACCTTTACCACCTTTGTCAAGGTATCCTGCAACAATTAATATATCTCCTCCAGCTTGTGCTAATGCACCCGCTTCAGCTCCATAATCACCTTTACCATCTTCATGAGAAGCTGAAATAGTAATTTTACCACCTCTACTTTCATAATTTTTTTGAATACTATCTGCTAGTCCTTTTCCATAGTCATTGTTAGTATATGTTAAGGCAGCTTTTTTATAGCCTTTTTGAAGAAGTNATTCTGCTATAATTACACCCTGGCGAGCATCAGATGGAGCAGTTCTAAAAAATAAATCATTGTCAGGCAGGTCAGATAATGCTGGTGAAGTTGCTGAAGGNGATATCATAACAACACCATTAGCCATAGCAACATTTTGTAAAATTGCTGTAGTAACACCTGAACAATCTGCTCCAACAATAGCTTTGATTTTATCAGATGTAATTAATCTTTCAGCTGCTGAAGTTGCAGCTGCAGCGTCAACACAAGTTGAGTCAGCTCTTATAGCTTCTACTTTTTTAGCAATAAAATTTCCAGATTTATTTACTTCACTTATAGCCAATTCTGAAGCTTTTGCCATGTCAGGTGTGAGTGATTCTATAGGACCTGTATACCCATATATGATACCTAATTTTATTGTATCATCTTTNGAGGCTGTATCTATTTTATCTTTTGTAAAATAGTATACTACGCCAGCAGCAATAATAAGTATTATTGCTAAGATTGATTTGTTAGACATTTATATCCTCCACTATAATTTTAGTTAAACTATCACGTTTAATACGTAAAATGAAGAAATTTAGATGATTAAATTCACTTAATTTTTGCTTTAAAAATTAGTTATAAAGCTAAAAGTACTTATTAAATAATAGATTGCAGAAGAGTTAACTTTGGTTAAGATATTAATCAAAGATGTAAACATTACCATCTTTGATAAGTTCAAGATTAGTTTTAAACCTTAAGAGGAAAGTAAATGAAATTAATAACATATGTAAGAATGGGAAAAGTAGGATTTGGTGTTTTAAAAAATGAAGGAATTATTGAGCTCTCAGGGCGTATTGGTAACGATGTAATGTCAATCAAATCCCTTCTTAAACAAAATCTTCTAGAGAAGACACAAGAAATATATAATACAATGTCTCCAGATATCCCTTTAAGTGAAATAACATATTTACCAGTTATTCCTGATCCTGAAAAAATATTTTGTGTTGGTTTAAATTATCAAGAACATAAGGAAGAGACTGGAAGACCAGATGTTGAAAATCCAACAATATTCACACGATTTGCTAATNCTCAAACAGGTCACTTACAACCTTTATTAAAACCAAAATTTTCTGATAGGTTTGATTATGAAGGTGAATTAGCCATTGTAATTGGCAAAGGGGGTAGAAACATACCTGAAGACAAAGCTCTTGACCATTTGGCAGGATACTCTTGTTACAATGATGGAAGTATTCGTGATTGGCAAAGGCACACATCTCAGTTCACTCCTGGAAAGAATTTCCCTCTTACTGGACCGTTCGGACCTTGGTTAGTGACATCTGACGAGGTTGGGGATTATACTAAGTTGCCTATAGAAACTAGATTAAATGGTAAAGTTATGCAAAAAGCAAAATTATCAGATTTAATTTTTCCTATACCAAGATTGTTAAATTATATATCTACTTTTACACCTTTATCTGTAGGCGATGTAATTGTGACCGGAACACCTGGAGGCGTTGGTGATAGGAGAGACCCACAAGTTTACATGAAGCCTGGGGATGTGGTAGAGGTTGATATTGGAAAAGTTGGTACTTTAATGAACTTTATAGCAACAGACTAAACAGGTTTAAAATTGAATAAATCATTAATAACAAACTTAATTTCAGTTTTATTTATTATAATTGGGTATCTTTTTCAAAGTGAATATTCTACGACATTTTACTCAATTGGTTTTTTTGCTTTATCTGGTAGTGTGACAAATTGGCTTGCAGTACAAATGCTTTTCGAAAAAGTACCTTTTTTGTTTGGATCAGGTGTTATTCTTGATAGGTTTCTTGATATTAAAGAGGGTATTAAAAATCTAGTTTTAGGTGAATTATTTTCTGATCAAAAAATTGATGAATTTTTTAAAAATAAAAAATTTGATACTACTGATCTTTATAAAAAAATTAATTTTGATACAGTTTTTGATGGATTGTTAGAAGCTATTGAAACATCAAAATTAGGNCCAATGTTATCTATAATCGGTGGTAGAGANGCATTGTTGCCAATTAAAGATCCAGTTGTTAATAAACTAAAAGATATTATTAAAGATAAATTTGATAGCACTTTAAATAATAATGATAATTCAATTTCAAAAGATGTAAAAATNGGAATTGAAAAAGTTTTAAATAATAAGTTAGACGAATTAAACCCTGAAGGNATTAAAATAATAATTGAAAAGATGATCAGAAAGCATCTTGGTTGGCTTATCGTTTGGGGTGGAATATTTGGTGGATTATTTGGATTATTGTTTTCTGTGATTCAAAATTTAATTTAAGGGTGAAAGTAAATGTTAGATTTTAATGAAAAAACAGCAACTGAGGGTGTTTTGAAAAGTTTTTCATCTATTGAAAATGAAAGATTAAAAAAATTAATGTCCTCTATAGTTACGCATCTACATGAAGTAGTAAAAGAAACAGAACCAACATTTGAAGAATGGTTGACTGCTATAGAGTTCTTAACGAGAACAGGACATAAATGTGATGATAGAAGACAAGAGTTTATTCTTTTATCTGACGTTCTTGGTGTTTCCATGCTTATTGATACTATNAATAATAGAAAATCAAAAAATGAAACAGAGTCTACGGTATTAGGTCCTTTTCATGCTGAGGCTCCAGAAATATCTTTAGGTGACAATATTGCAAATCATGTTCAGGGTGAAAGGTGTATAGTTAAAGGAAAAGTTACAGATTCGAATGGNAATCCAATTTCAGATGCGTCTGTGGATGTCTGGCAATCAGGGCCAGATGGATTATATGATGTTCAAAAAGAGAACCATATTGTTGATTTAAGAGGTAAAATGATAACAGATAATGAAGGCACTTATTTGTTTAGAACAGTAAAGCCTCAGTATTATCCAGTTCCAACTGATGGACCTGTAGGAGAAATTTTAAACTCATTAGGTAGGCATCCATTTAGGCCAGCCCATATTCATTTTATGGTAAAGGCAGAAGGCTTTGTGGATTTAACTACACACACATTTATTGATGGAGATCCATATTTGGAAACAGATACAGTTTTTGCAGTTAAAAAAAGTTTAATTAGAAAACTTGAAGATTCTATAGATCCTGANAATGAGTCTAAGTGCAAGACATTAGAATTTAACATCATTATGCAAAAAGTTGATTAAATTATAAACATCACAAAACTGCAATATATTAAACGTAATTTAAATCATTGTTTTTATTGACTAATAAGTGATATAAAATTTTTACAAATACGAATTCGAAAATTTGCAATTCATAATATTGTTACCTCAATTCTTAATTAATTATTAATTAAAGAAAGGTTAAACTTATGAAATTATTAATATCAATACTATTTATAATCTGCAGTAGTTTAAGTTTTGCAGATGGTCACAAAAAAACTATAAAGATAGGTATTCTCCACTCTTTATCAGGTACTATGGCTATCTCAGAAACTACTCTTAAAGATACTATGCTAATGCTAATTGAACAACAAAATAAGAAAGGTGGCATTTTAGGAAAAAAGATTGAAGCTGTAGTTGTTGACCCAGCTTCAAATTGGCCTCTATTTGCAGAAAAAGCTAGAGAATTATTAACTGTTCAAAAGGTAGACGTAATGTTTGGCTGTTGGACTTCAGTTTCAAGGAAATCTGCCTTACCAGTTATAGAAGAATTAAATGGATTACTTTTTTATCCTGTTCAATATGAAGGTGAAGAAAGTTCCAAGAATGTTTTTTATACTGGTGCAGCTCCAAATCAACAGGCAATACCCGCAACAGATTATTATCTAGATGAGTTAGGCGTCAAAAAATTTGCGTTACTTGGAACAGATTATGTATACCCTAGAACAACTAACAAAATTTTAAAGCAGTATTTAATTGATAAGGGCATTCCAGAGAGCGATGTATTTGTTAACTACACTCCTTTTGGACATTCAGATTGGTCAAAAATTGTTTCTGATGTTGTGTCGCTTGGAGCAGATGGTAAAAAAGTTGGTGTAATATCCACAATTAATGGTGATGCAAATATAGGATTTTATAAAGAGTTAGCTGCTGCCGGAGTGAAGGCAGATGATATTCCAGTAGTTGCTTTCTCAGTAGGTGAAGAAGAATTATCTGGATTAGATACAACGAATTTAGTTGGGCATTTGGCAGCTTGGAATTATTTCCAGTCAGCAGAATCTGATCTTAACACAAGTTTTATAAAAGCTTGGAAAGCTAAAATGGGAGATAAGAGAGTAACTAACGACCCAATGGAAGCTCATGTAATTGGATTTGAAATGTATGTAAAAGCCGTTGAAAAAGCTGGTACAACTGAAGTTGATGCTGTAAGAAAAGCAATGTATGGGATGAAAGTACCAAATTTGACTGGTGGTATCGCTGAGATGTTACCAAATCATCATTTATCGAAACCAGTGTTGATTGGTGAAATTTTAGAAAATGGTCAATTTGATATTATTAGTCAGACAAAAGAAGTTCCTGGGGATGCATGGACTGATCATCTTGCTGAGTCTGTACCTCTAAAATCTGATTGGAAATCACTTGGTTGTGGTATGTATAATACTAAAACAAAAAAATGTGTCCAAATAAAATCAAATTACTAACTTACTTTTATTAGAATAATGCTATAGCTAATCTATGGCATTATTTTGAGTAATCCATGAAATATTTACTAACAATCTTATTTTTTATTTTAAGTTATAATCCAGCTCTATCTGATGAAAATTTAAAAAATTTTATCAATGATAACTCAAGTTTAATAATAAAGAGTTCGTCAAAAACAGTTGATAAGATTCTCAAAAATCTTGATGGTTATGAAGGTGAAGCTGTCACTCGATTTTTAACACTTTGGAAAGAAAAAAAATTAAATTATGAAAAGAAAACAAAAAAGATTATTTTAGTTTTAAAAAATAATTCTAATTCATTTGATGTTTTAGATATTTTTTTAGAAACAAAAATAAGTCAATTACCAAAAAAAGATTTCAAAAAGATCAAACCTAATAGTGGTGTAAGAGCAAAAATTTCTTCANCATTAGTGNGTTTTCAAATTTTTAGTAAAGATCAAGAAAAAAGGTTAAATAGTATTAAAACTCTTGAAAAAAAAATACTACCTGAACATTTAAGTTTACTTAGAAATGCAGTTAGGTTTGAAAAAAATAAGATTTTAATGAAAAGGTTACAAAGGTTACTTCAACTTGCAATATTACAATATAGTTTATCAGAAAATGAAAAAATAAAGATTTTGGATGAATTAAGTGGTAACACATCAATTGAGACAAGGGCAGCATTATCAAAAATTTTAAGAACATCTAAAATCACGGTTACAAATGACCTTGATGATTTAAAAAATCTAAATGTTGCACGAATAATTTTTCCTGAAATTAGCAGTAAAAATGATTATGGAGAGACAGTACCAACTGGTTTTTTTATTAATAAAAATCCTGAGTTAAGTATTTTTAAAGCTCATGAGATTGCAGAAATATTTGGCTATGTTAATAAAAGGGTTAATCTTGAAAAAGTAAAAGAAATCTTAGAAAGTAATATTAAGGATGGTCAAATTTTTGATGTAGATCTTAAAGAATTCGATAATAAATCTAAAAGAATCGAGGTTTATAATAAATTTGCTCTTCAAAATAATATTGAAATCTATAAAAGCAAATCTGAACTTAAAAATATTTTAAGTAAATTTTACTTTTACACAACATATAAAGAAAAAAGTAAAAAAGTTACAGATCGGGCAAAGCAAATTTTACGTTCTATAAACTTGAAAGTAAATTTTTATAGATACCTTGATTTATTTATTGATGGACTAAGTCTTGCTTCTATTTATTTCCTTGGTGCAATAGGTTTAGCTATAACATTTGGAGTAATGAGGGTAATCAATATGGCCCATGGTGAATTTATAATGATTGGAGCGTATACAGGGTATGTGGTTCAATTATACATCCCTAATCATACTTTATCTCTTGTAATAGCTTTTCCACTTGCTTTTATGATTACTTTTTTTGCAGGAATAATTATGGAAAGACTTGTTATAAGATATCTCTATAAGAATCCTCTTGACACATTGCTTGCAACATTTGGAATTAGCATAGCACTTCAACAAATTGCTAAAAATATATTTGGTACTCAAGCAAGACCGTTAACCTCACCGTCTTGGTTAGACGGGTCGTTAATAATAAATGACGACCTATCAATAAGTTATATTAGAATAGCTATTTTCATACTAGGGATTTTGTTTTTTTTATTACTTTTGTTCGTCATAAAAAAAACAAGATTTGGATTAGAAACCAGATCAGTAACTCAAAACCCTATAATGGCGTCTAGTATGGGCATTAATACAGAAAAAATAAATATGCTTACTTTTGGTTTTGGTTCTGGGATCGCAGGTATTGCGGGAGTGGCTATCGGTTTATTTTCAAAAGTAACTTCGGAACTCGGTTCTGAATACATTGTCCAGAGTTTCATGACAGTTGTAGTTGGAGGTGTTGGAAGTATTTGGGGTACTCTTGCAGGTGCTTCATTAATAGGTTTTTTGCAAAAAATTATAGAATGGTTTAATCCTTCAAATACTCTTGCTGCTCAAACATACATGATAATTTTCATTATTTTATTTATACAATTNAGACCTAGAGGTCTAGTTGCTCTTAAAGGTAGGGCTACNAATGATTAATAAACTTAAGGCATCTATAGGNCANCATTCTATAATTTTTTTAATTACGATTTTCACATTTAGTTTTACAGTAACTTTTTTAAGTGAACCTTATGGTATAAATTTTATATCAACTAGTTTCGTAAAAGTTCTTGGAAAAACTTTATGTTTATGCATAGCTGCATTAGCTATGGACGTAGTGTGGGGATATTGTGGGATACTATCTCTAGGACACTTTGCTTTTTTTGGTTTAGGTGGATATATGATCGGTATGTGGTTAATGTTCGAAAGAACTGAAATCATAGTTTTAAACTCCATTAATGAGCAACAATTACCTATGACTGAGATAGAGCTTAAGGAAGCTATAGGCAATCAAATTTTTGGAGTTGTTGGAGGCAGTGAAGTCCCAAATATTTGGATGTTTGCAGATAACTTATTAATACAGTTATTATTAGTAGTATTCATTCCAGGAATATTAGCTTTCATTTTTGGGTGGCTGGCATTTCGATCAAGGGTAACGGGAGTTTATCTCTCTATATTAACACAAGCTATGACATTAGCATTATCACTATATTTATTTCAAAATGATAGTGGATTAAGAGGGAATAACGGATTATCAGGACTACAAAACATTCCTCATTTAGAAGAACTTGGACAGCCAACTATATCAATTTGGTTTTTTTGGTTAAGCTCCGTTGCTCTCGTATCATCATTAGTATTTTTCAAATTTATCATCAATAGTAAGTTTGGTTCAGTAATAACAGCTATTAGAGATAATGAAACTCGACTTNGTTTTTTTGGGTATAATGTTGAAACATATAAGCTTTTTATATTTGTGGTAACAGCTATAATCACTGGGTTAGCTGGAGCTTTATACTATCCTCAAGCAGGTATAATTAATCCAGCTGAAATTGCCCCAATTGCTTCAATATATCTTGCAGTTTGGGTGGCAATAGGTGGTAGGGGGCAACTATTTGGTGCAATAATTGGAGCTGCAAGTGTTTCTTTGTTATCGTCATGGTTTACTGGAGGAAATGCACCAAATNTTAATCTTGTACTTTATACAATTGAATGGGTTAATTGGTGGACAGTATTCTTGGGTATAGGATTTGTATTAATTACAATCTTTAGTAAAAATGGCTTAATGGGTTTATTAAGTGTTATTTTNGTTAAAACAAAATGAAGACCTTACTTGAAGTTGATAATGTTTCTGTTTCTTTTGAAGGTTTCCAAGCTGTTAAAAATTTAAGTTTTACATTANGATATAATGAACTCCAAGCTATCATAGGGCCAAATGGTGCTGGGAAAACAACCTTTATGGATCTTATAACAGGTCAAACAAAACCCGATTCTGGAAATATTTTGTGGGGTGAAAAAAATATCAATTTAATTAGGAAAACAGAATCAGAAATAGCGTCACTAGGAATTGGAAGAAAGTTTCAAAAGCCAACAGTATTTGAAAATAAAACAGTATTTAACAATTTAATTTTGTCCCAAAAGAAAAATAGAAATCCCTTTAAAGTGTTATTTCAAAAAACTTCTGAGGAAGAAATTCATAACATTCATCAGATTCTTGATGACATTAATCTTAATAAAATAAAAGACAAAATAGCTNGCGAAATAAGCCATGGTCAAAAACAATGGTTAGAGATTGGGATGCTTTTGAGTCAAAATCCTAAATTAATGTTGGTTGATGAACCCGCTGCTGGCATGACTGCAAAAGAGAGAGAACAAACAGTAGAAATTATAAAAAAACTTTCTAAATCTAGTTCAATTTTAGTTGTTGAACACGATATGCAATTCGTTCGTAATTTAGATTGTCGGGTTACTGTTCTNAATGAAGGAAGTATTCTCTCATCAGGTTCTATTGATTTCGTAACACAAAATGAAGATGTTATAGAAGTTTATTTAGGAAGATGATAATGTTTGATATAAAAAATATAGACTTNAGTTATGGATCTTCTCAAATATTATTTGATGTATCTCTGAAGTCTGAAAAAGGATCTATCACTTGTTTGATGGGATCTAACGGTGTAGGTAAATCTTCTCTACTCAAATTNCTTGCTGGTACCAATTATGCAAATAAAGGTACATATTTTTACAATAACGAAAATGTTTTTAATTGGCCATCTTATAAACTTGCTAGATTGGGCATAGGTTATGTCCCTCAAGGAAGATTTATATTTCCTCTCTTAACTGTTAAAGAAAATTTAGAAATTGGCTTTGCATGTTTGAGCAGAAGTGATTGGTCTATACCTGATGAAATATTTGATTTATTTCCAATTTTAAAAAAAATGATTAACAGAAGGGGGGGTGATTTATCAGGTGGGCAACAACAGCAATTAGCTATAGCAAGAGCTTTAATCACAAGACCAAATTTGTTGCTAATGGATGAACCTACAGAAGGAATTCAACCAAATATTATAAAGCAAATAGGAGAAGTAATTCTTTATTTAAAAAAAGAAAAACAGATGACAATATTTTTAGTAGAACAGTTTTTTGATTTCGCCTTCGAAGTTTCAGATTATCTATATTTAATGAAAAGAGGAGAAATTATTAAACATGGAAAAAAAAATGAATTAGATAAAAAATTATTTAAAAATCAATTAAGTTTTTAGTTTTGTAATTTCGTCAATCATAAATTTTTTAAAAACTTTTAATCTAGGATCATCTTTTAAATCATATTTATAACAAAGAGCAATATTAACGCTTGGACCTTTTAGATCGGGCAATATTTCTTCTAAATTTATAAAGCTCTCCATCCAACTTGGTAAAGATGATATTCCAATTGAGCTTTCTGTAGCTTCGACAATACCATGTATATTTGATATTTCTAATACAGGCTTCCTTGTAGAATTTTTTTCTCGACCAATATTAAGCAACCAATTAAGCCTTGTTCTATTAAGTGGAGGCTGCGCAGTTTCGCCATAGGCAATGATTCTGTGATTGTCTAAATCAAAAATGTTTTCTGGGATTCCGAAATCTTTTATATATTCTTTTGATGCATAAATCTTGTATTGAAATTGAGATATTTTTGTTTGAATATCGTCTTGAGAAGTGCTTTCTGTCATTCTAATTTCAATATCTGAAGTGTAATGTAAAACTTTAGGCTCTGAATCTCTAAGATTTAGCGCAATTTGAATTTCAGGATATTTGGAAATAAAATTTTTTATTCTTGGGGTAATCCATAAAGCACCAAAAGCATTTGTTGAAGTAACCCTTAGTTTGCCCGCTGGTTTTGACGAAGAAGTAAGGTTTTGTATATTTTCTATTTGTGATGAAATTTCGTTAACTTCTTTTGCTAATTTTTTACCATCGGGTGATAAAGACAATCCTTTTGAATTACGAAAAAAAAGTTTTGTCTTCATCTCATTTTCTAAAAAACTGATTTGTCGACTCAAAGAAGAGTGACTTATATTCATAATTTCTGATGCTCTTTTTAAATTAAGAGTTTGAGAAACAATATGAAAATATTTTAATCTATCCCACTTCATAATTAAGCATTGATTGTATATAAAATTCTACAATTCGAATTAATGCAATTCAGAATTTCTAAATGGTTAATTCAAAAAGCTTTAAAATAATTTATAAATAAAATCTATTACTAATACTCTCCCTCTAAATTTGCATACTCTATTAATAGAGTATGCAAGTTATTATACATTCATATCTCCACTAAAAATATAATGAGCTTATTTTTTGGAGAATTGTTATTGTAATACTAAAATTTTATGAATTTTTAAATTCCACCTGTANNAAGTAAAAATTTCATTGTAGAAATAAATACCAAGTTAATAAGAACTAATTAACAAGATTTATTCAATGTANGTTGTATTTATAATTTTTTATCAAAAAGTGTAAAGTTGTTTGATAGTAAATATTNGTAATCTAGCAAAGAAATACTTACAGCATGATCAGTAGCAATTTTTTTTNTCCATTTAACATAGTCATGGAATCCATCTANCATNTCTTGTGTAGCAGTACAGTATAACTTATTTTTCTCTTTTTTTACAAAAATCCAGCCCTCTTTACTGCATTCATCAACCATAGTAGAAACTGATTGTCTATTAGTTCTTAATTCCTTGACTATCTCACTAATANTGTAAAAAGAATTTACATACTTACTATATACCATCATCCTTGCAAAAGTATTTCTTAATGGTGTTGAATTAAAATATCGTTGAGATTTACTAGTCATATCGTCGATTCTAGCTTGATATAATTTTATTTCTAACTGACACATTGTTAAAACATATCTTTTTTCAATTGTAATTTAGAAAAATACAATTCTCAGGATATAAGAAATTAGTTGAATTTTTTTTTGTTTAGTTTCAATCTATATTAAATAGAGTTTATAATTTAATCAGAACATTTATAAAATGATTAAATCATGCTAAACACAGCCCATTTTTTTATTAAAGTATATTTTAAGCTCTTTTTTTATAAAATTAAAATATATTTTAAAATTAGAATTAGTTTCTTAAGATATCAGCCATCCACCATCAATATCTATAGTTGTACCCGTGATAAATTCATTTTCAATAGCAAATATTATTCCTTGAGCAACTTCTTCTGATGTACCAGCTCTCGGAATTAAATTATTTTTTGTTGAATTTTTATAAAATTCATTTCTTTCATTACCTTGAAGTGGACTCATTGGGGTGTCAATGACACCAGGTGATACAATATTAACTCTTTTCGGAGCAATTTCAGGAGCTACACCTCTTGCAAAAGCCTCAACAGCACCACCAACTGATGAAATTGCAATTTGACCAGGTCTGCACTTTCTCGCAGGTGACCCACTTACTAAAACTATGTTGCCATTATCTGCAAGATATTCTGTGCCATATCTGACAACGTTTGTATATCCCCAGAGTTTGGCAAATGAACCTCTATATCCTTCTAAATCCATTTTAAGAAAAGGTCCAACAGCTCTTGCTCCTCCTGTAGCACAATTAATTAAAACATCAAATTTTCCTTGTTTCTTAAAAAAAGTTTTTAAAGCTTCTTCATCAAGAACATCTAGTTTTACAAGAGTTACATTTTTAGGGACATTTATCATTTTATTAGGATTTCTACTAATTGCGATTATCTCTGCAGCACCTTTTTCAGACATGATCTTAGTTGCGGCTTCGCCTATACCTGAAGTACCACCAAAAATAATTATTTTCTTTCCTGATATGTTCATAAAAATCCTTCTAAATTAAATAAAGTTTGAAAATAGTTGTTATTAATAACATTATTATTTTAAAATTTAAATACAATTTAAGGTGAATAATGACTATAGAACTATTCAGAAATGACTCATATTTAAAAAACTGTAATTCTAAAATAATAAAAATTGAAAATAATGGAATAAAACTAGATCAAACTATTTTTTATCCTGAAGCTGGAGGACAACCTGGAGACAATGGGATAATCCAAATTGGAAATGAAGAAATCAGTATATTAGATACAACTTATGTAAATAATGAGATAGTGCATGTAGTAGAAAATACCTCCAATTTAAAAGTAGATGACCAAATTGAATGCAATATTAATTGGGGAAGAAGGTTTAATATTATGCAGGTTCATACAACTCTTCATCTTCTGTGCTCATTAATTTCTGCTCCAGTTACCGGTGGGCAGATTAATGAAAATAAAGGAAGGCTGGATTTTGACTTAGAGTCAAAGCCTAATAAAGAAGAAATATTAGAAGCATTAAATAATCTAATTAAGCAAAATCATGAAATTAGCATATCTAGTATTTCAGAAGAAGAACTTGATAATAAACCAGATTTGATAAGAACTATGTCGGTTAAACCCCCTAGAGGTTCAGGACTTATTAGAATGATCAATATAGGGGATGGTATTGATTATCAACCGTGCGGGGGAACTCACGTCAAAAATACGCAAGAAATTAGAGAGGTAAAAAAGATTAGAGTTGAAAACAAAGGAAGAATGAATAAGAGGGTTATTGTTGATTTCTTATAACAATTAAGTCAGGAATTAATCGATTTTAATTTTTCTAAAAAATTTTCTTCTTGAATAATCATGCAATTTCTAAAATCAACACTCCCTTCAGAGTATTTATATGTTTTTATACAACTTTTTTTCCAAGTTCTTTCAATTTCTTTGATGTTTTTAGAGCAGCTAAAAATTATAAAAAGAGTAATTAATAATATTATATTTTTCATACAAAAACTTATTATTTATTACAAATGATTTCAAATGGGTACGTTCTATTTTCAATTATAGATTGCATTGAATTCTTAGAGCGCTCTAACATTGTTTCACCACCTATTACGTGTATACCCAAAGTAGGTTTTTCATCAGGTTTTCCTTGTTTTAAAAGTGTATCATAGCCAGATATATATTTCTCTCCTGTGCTAATGACTTTAATGTTTTCAAAACCTATTTTTTTTAAAAGATTTGTTGTAAATTCAGGAGTTTTTAGAAAACTCATATTTTCACTGTCTGCCCATGGTAAAGGGAAAATAGGATTTCCTTTAGTGCCTAGACCATGCTCACTAAAACCAAAAATAGCTCCTTTTTTTAAAACACGGAAAGCTTCATTAAAAAATTGTTCTCTATTGTCTATATTCATAGTTACGTGTTGAGATAGTCCACCATCAAAAAATTCAGTTTCATAGGGCAATTTTTCTCCATCACCTTTTAACAGTTTAACTTTATGGTCAACTTGTGTAAGTTTATTGAAATAGTTACCTATGTCTATAAAAGCTCCAGTTATATCAATTCCATAGACATTGCAATCAAATTTCTTTGCAAAATATCTTGCAGGACCACCTAAACCACATCCTATATCAATGATATTTGAATCTCTTTTAAAATTAACTTTATCAGCCAGGTCAATGGTTGCCTTTATTCCTCTTGCATGATATTGGTCTAGAGGAAATAAATCTTCAATCTCTATTTTTTTGTCTAATAATTTTGCATCTTTAAGAGCAGTATTAACTCTTTCATGTATATCTCCACGTGTCCAAAATTCTTCAAAACTCATAAAATCTCTAACTTTCTCTAATGATAAATTCAGCACATCTCTCTCCAATCATCATACATGGGCCATTAGTATTGCCAGAAATTAGAGTAGGCATGATTGATGCGTCAGCGACTCTTAAATTTTTTAAACCTTTAACTTTTAATTTTTCATCTACTACTGCAGATTGATCTTGTCCCATTTTACAAGTTCCAGATGGATGATAAAGAGTTTCGGCTTTATCACGAATAAATTGAAGAATGTCTTTATCTGAAGAAAATTTCTCACCAGGTTGTAACTCTTCTCCACAATAATTCTGAACCTCATTAGATCCCATTATTTTACGGACAAGTTTTACCCCATCAACTAAAGTGTCTCTATCAAGAGGATTATCAAGAAAATTACAATTTATTTCTGGATACTCTTGAGGATTATTAGATTTAATATGAATGTGACCTCTGCTTTCGGGTCTATTTTGATTTACGGTACAAGTAATGCCAGGATCTTTCCCTAATGTTCTTTTTCCATTATCTAGTACAACTCTATAGGGAATAAAGTGTACTTGAATATCGGGCGATGCTAATTCTGGTCTTGTCTTAAAAAACCCTAAAACAGGTGCAGATGGTAAGTTTAAAAACCCATCTTGATTAAAAGCATAATTTAGGGCTTGTCTTATTAAATTTAATCCTCTTGCTTTTTCATTATATGAAAGACCTGGTTTTTTTACTTTATACACTAATCTTGGTCCTAGATGATCCATTAAATTCTCACCTACGCCTTTTAATTCATGAATAACTTCAATATTATTTTGTTTTAAAATTTCTGGTCTGCCAACTCCAGAAAGTTCTAAAATTTGAGGTGAATTTATTGCGCCACCAGATAAAATAATTTCATCATTACAAAAATACTTTTCATTTTTACCTTTTCTTAATATCTCAATTCCAACAGCTTTCCTGTTTTCAAAAATTATTTTTTTTGCAAGGCTTTCAGTTAAAATATTTAAATTTTTTCTATTTTTTATGGGATCAATATAAGCAACTTTTGCGCTCATTCTTTTACCATTAAAAATAGTAGTTTGTGTGTAAGCAAATCCTTCTTGATCGCCAGAATTATAATCTTCGTTTAAAGGTATGTTTAATTTTTTACCTGCTTCAAACATAGCTTCATAAATTGGGTTTCGGTCAGTAACTTGAGAAATGTTTACTAAGCCTTTTTTTCCTCTTAAATCTTCACAAGGATTCACATAGTTTTCTAACTTTTTAAAAAAAGGGAATACTTCTTCTGATGACCATCCTTTATTTCCCATTTGAGCCCAAATATCATAATCTAAACTTTGACCACGTACATAAACTAAACCATTTATAGCACTAGATCCTCCAACTAATTTACCTCTTGGGATAGGTATATTTCTATTGGAGGTTTTTTCGTCTGGATGAGATCTATATCTCCAATTGGCAGTAGGATGATCAATCAATAATGCAAAACTAACTGGAATTCTAGTTAGAGGGTGATTAGATTTTCCAGCTTCTAATAAAAGTACAGTTTTGTTTTTATTAGATGATAGTCTGTTTGCAACTGCACATCCAGCAGATCCAGCACCTACAACAATGTAATCAAATCGATTAGACATAAATTCTCCAACGAATATTTTAAAACTTGATTAACAAAACATTCAAATTAATTAAATTCTTAGTGTACACTAACACCACTAAGAAATTAGTAAAAATATAATTTAAATACAAATATTAATATTAAAAATATTTAAATTATTGTAACTTCATGCTCATTATGGATTTTATTATAGATGTTTCTCAAATTGTTTTAGCTGATATAGTTTTATCAGGCGATAATGCTCTAATAATAGGTATGGCTGCTGCTTCATTTGCAGAAAAAGATAGAAAAAAGATAATTTTCTTTGGGTTACTTGCTGCAGCTATACTTCGTATTCTTTTTGCGCTAATAGCATCTTATCTGATAACAGTACCAGGGTTACTTCTTTTAGGAGCACTATTATTGTATTGGGTTTGTTTCAAATTTTATCAAGACATAAGAGAATTTTCGAAAAGTGATGAAAAAAACAAAAAAGAAGTTTCTAAAACGGTTGAAGGTAAAAGTATGAAAAATGCTCTTATTACAATCACAATTGCAGATATATCTATGTCTTTAGATAATGTTATTGCCATAACTGCAATTGCTAGAGATCAAACTTATTTACTCATGTTTGGAATTGCCTTTTCAATTTTATTAATTGCAATTTTTGCATCTGCAATTGTTAGGATATTAACAAAATTTAAATGGTTATCATATATTGGACTAGTTTTCTTGATTTATCTATCAACTGAAATGGCCGTCGATGGTTATTTTCAAATTAAGCCTTATATCAATTTTTAATTAAGAATAATATTAATATTTTTTTAAAATATCATCTGAAATTTTAAGAAGTAAATTATCATTTTTCCATGAAGTTATAACTTGGACCCCTATTGGTAGAGAGTTCTTCCCTTTTAAAAGAGGTAAACTTATTGCAGGAACACCCATCATAGTCCAATATCCATTAAACATAGCATTTCCAGTTGTTGTTAGGTCTCTAGGAGCTTCTCCAGGAGCAGCTGGAGTAATAATTGCATCAAAGTTTTTGAAAATTGTATTTAAATCAAATTTCATTTGTTTTGCACTTTCAATAGCATCAACATAATCAGATGCATTCAGATTAAGTCCATTTTCAATTCTTTTTATTGTATAAGGGTGTAAATTATTTTTATCTTCTTGATAGACTTTTTTTAGTGATGAATATATTCCACCATTCATTATTACTTCATGATTATGAAGAGCATTATCAAAAGATTTAGGTAATGTTATTTCAGTAACATCCATTTTACTGTCTTGAACATATTTTTGAAAATTTTCTTTCATATCTTCATCACCTTTAGGCCAAGCAGGTCCTTTGATAAAAGCAAATTTATAATTAGATTTTTCAACAATATTTTCCTTTAAAGACAAATTATTTATCATGTCATAATCATTTTCATGATATGAAATAATTAAATTTGAAATAATTCTAACATCCTCTATACATCTTGCATAAACTCCCGGATGATCTAATCGATAAGAAATTGGAGAAATACCTGATCTTGAAATAGATCCAAAAGTTGGCTTAAAACCTATTATTCCATTAAATGAAGCAGGCCTTAAAACTGACCCACCAGTTTGAGTTCCAATTGATGTGGGTATCATTTTGTCGGCTACGGCAGCGGCAGATCCAGATGAAGATCCGCCAGGTGTACATTCAAGGTCATTTGGGTTTTTTGTTTTTCCAGGAGCTGATAGAGCAAATTCAGTTGTTACACATTTACCAAATATAATGACATCATTTTCTCGTAATAATTTTATAAGGTGAGCATCTTCTTTGGGCTGTCTATTTAAACAAGTTTTTGAACCATTTTCTGTTGGAAAGTCTTTAGTATCAATAATGTCTTTTATTCCTATAGGAATCCCAGCAAAAGGTTTTTGTAAATTATTTGATCTTTTTTCATCAATTTTTTTTGCGTAAGAGTTAACTAAATCTTCATTTAAAAAAGCCCATGCCTTAACATTAGGTTCTCTTAATTTTATGTGATTAATTAATTCAGAAACATATTCAACTGTATTAAGTTTATTGGAGTTAAATAACTTTAAAATTTCAAACGCATTTAATTTTAATAAATTCATTTTAGAGTTTTATTGCCTCAGCCTCAATTTCAACTTTCATTCTAGGATCTACTAAAGCACTTACTTCTAGTAAAGTAGATGCAGGTTTGTATTCCCCAAAATATTCAATTCTTTTTGGATTAATAATTTTTCTATCTTCTATGTTAGTTAAAAAAACTCTTACCTTTGTAACAGACGAAAAATCTCCACCAGCAGCTTTTAAACAAGTGTCAAAATCTCTCATTGCAATATCAAATTGATCTTTTATGTTTTCTGGAATTGAATTATCAAAATTCATTCCAACTAAACCTGATATCCAAATTATGCTATTTGCTTCTACAACATGACAATAGTGACTTACTGGTTGTAAAATATCAGGTATCTGAATTCTTTTTATCATGAATCATAAAACCTAAAAAAATTATTGATTATTAATCCTATATTATAAAGACTAACTTAAACAATAAATTTCTTAAGAAAATAAATACAGATAAATAAAATGGCAAAAATTGTATATTTAGATAATTTACCTGCTCAAGAAGGTGTATCAATTTTAGAAAATCAAAATAAGATAGAAGTTGTAAAAATTGAAAGTAATAATCTTGAACAATGTTTCAAAGAACTAGAAACAGCTCATGCTTTTCAAGTTTCAGCTGCTCGTGATGAAGTACCAAAAATTTTTCACGTTAATGAAGAATTTTTATCAAAAACACCAAATTTAATTTTAGTCTCATCTGGGGGCGCTGGGTATGATACTATAGATGTAGAAGCATGTACTAATAGAGGTATTCTTGTAGTTAATCAAACTGGAGGAAATGCTGAAGCGGTTGCTGAGCACGCTGTAGCACTAATGCTTGATTTGTTAAAAAGGGTTACAGAAACTGATTTCTTATTAAGAAAAGGGTGGAACGGAGCAAGAGAAGATTTTATTGGCAGGAATTTATATAAAAAAACAGTTGGGCTAATAGGTTTAGGGAATACAGGAGCTAGGGTATCAGAAATTTGTCAAAATGGATTTAATTGCAATATACTGGCTTATGATCCTTATATCTCTAATGAACGATTTTACAAATTCAATGCAAAAAAAACAAATTTAGATGAGTTACTTTTTGAAAGTGACATAGTTTCAGTTCATATTCCATTAACAAAAGAAACCCATAATTTTATTGATAAAAACTTTTATTCAAAAATGAAAGAGGGTAGTTTATTTATTACAACTTCAAGAGGATCTATTCACAATGAGCACCATTTAGCAACTTTTTTAAAAAATGGACATCTCTCTGGCGCAGGTTTAGACGTATGGGAAAAGGAACCACCTAATTCAGATCATAAGTTATTAAAAATGCAAAATGTTGTTGCTACACCTCATATGGCTGGAGTTACTGTAGACAGCAGAAAAAAAATGTCAGAATTTGTTGCTAATCAGTTATTAAATATTTTGAGTGGAGGCATTCCTGAAAGACCTGTGAATAAAGAAATCTTATCATTGTTTAAATCTAAACTATCAAAAATAATTTAGAAAAAATAAAGGAGAATTTATGAAAAATTTATTAATCACTGGAGGAAGTCAAGGCATTGGCAAAGCTACAGCTCTTGAGGCTGCAAAAAATGGTATGTTTATTGGTATAAATTATAATTTTAATGATAAAGCTGCAGAAAAAACATTATCTGAAGTAAAACAGTTAGGTGGTGAAGGAATAATATTAAAATGTGATGTATCCAATCATAGCGCAGTAAAAGATATGTTCGAAAATTTTGTTGATACTACAGGATCCTTGGACGGTGTTTTTAATAATGCAGGTACGACTGGTCCAGTCTCTAAAATTCATGAACTAGATCCAAAAGACTTTAGATCTTTAATAGATACAAATGTGATTGGTGCATTTAATGTTGCGCAAATAAGTTCTAAAATTATGATCAAGCAAAAAACGGGTAATATTGTAAATATGACTTCAATTGCAGCGGATATTGGTGGTGCTGGAGAATTAGTTCATTATGCGATGTCTAAAGGAGCAATTGATTCGTTAACTTATGGAATGGCAAAAGAATTAGCTGTTTATGGAATAAGAGTCAACGCTGTTGCCCCTGGTTTAATTGCGACTGATATTCACGCAAAAGCAGGAGATGCTTCAAGAGTAGATAGACTTATGCCAAGTGTTCCACTTGGCCGCGTTGGATCGACTCAAGAAGTTGCGGACACTGTTATGTGGTTATTAAGTGAAAAGTCAAGTTATGTATGTGGGACTATAGTCAGGATTTCAGGAGGAAGATAATTTTTACAAATTTGGATTTAATTGGTTTGTAAGAGGTTGTTTAGATTTTTTAAGTTGTCTATAAGCTATGTATGAAGTTGATAGAATAATTATTGCTGATCCAATCCAGATCGTGATTAATGGTATCTCATTAAAAAAAATAAAACCTAATGATACAGACCAAATTAGTCTTAAGTAATCAAGTGGAAGTAATGAAGAAATATCTGCTTTTGCTAGAGCGGCGTTAAGACAATAATGTGTCATAGTGCCGAATATTGCTACTAAAAGATATAAAAATAATTGATCTAAATTTGGTGAAGACCAAAAAGGTATTGCTACTAAAAAAGTAGCTGGTATTAAACCTGCTGCCTGCCAAAAAGTCATGCTAGTATTAGTTTCAGTAGTAGTTAATTTTTTTGCTATTAATAATGACCATGACCATATAAAAGAACCACATAAAATTAATAAAGGACCAAGGCCAAATTCTATATCTGGTCGAATTACAATTATAGCACCTATAAACCCAATTACCATAGCTGTCCATCTTCTGATACCAACCTGTTCTTTAAGAAATAAAATTGCTAATATTGTTGAAAAAATTGGGACTGTAAACATAAGTGCTGTAGCTTTTGAAAGTTCTGTAATAGATATTCCGTAAAACATACAACACATTGCACCACTGCCAACAATAGCTCTAGTAAATTGAAGTTTTTTATTTACAATCTCAAGTGATTTTAAACCATCTTTCAAAACTATTGGAAGAAAAATAATAAGCACAAATAAAGTTCTAAAAAAGGCTATTTGAAACGGATGGCTTTCAAGAGCAGATACTCTAATTAAACAATGCATCGATGCCGCAAACATTCCAGATACAATCATAAATAAAATTGCAATAACAGAGAGTGGTAAATTATTAATTGATTTTAGAATAATATTTATCATTATGAATATTTAATTATAATTAATTTATTTAACATGATAATTAAGTTAAGTAAATTTTTGTTTAATAGGTGATTATGATACAAGCACTTTTATTTGATGTTTTTGGAACAGTTGTAGATTGGAGATCTGGCATATCAAAAGATTTTGAATTAATTTCAAAAAAGTACAAAATTAACAAAAACTCAAAACAGTTTGCAGATGATTGGAGAGGTGAATATCAACCATCTATGGAAAAAGTAAGATCAGGAAATAGAGAATTTGTTAAGTTAGATATACTTCATGATGAAAATTTAAAAAATATATCAAAAAATTATGGTTTAGATTTTATTTCAAAAGAAGACTGGGATTGGTTAGTTAAGTCATGGCATAGATTGCCAGGATGGAAAGACAGTTCAAAAGGACTTTTAAGATTAAAAAGTAAATTTATAATTGCATCACAATCAAATGGAAATATTGAACTTATATTAAATATGTCAAAAAAATCAAAACTTTATTGGGATATGATACTTGGTTCAGAAGTTGTTGGATATTATAAACCTCAACCTGAAGCTTATTTGGTTGCGTGTGAAAAAGTAGGATTAGATCCTAGTCAATGCATGATGGTGGCGGCTCACAATAACGATCTTTCAGCAGCTCGGCAAGTTGGAATGAAAACTGCTTTTGTATTACGTTCTAATGAACATGGTATTAATCAACGATCAGATTTAAAGCCNTTAGAGAGTTGGGATTACGTTGCGAATGATTTTTTTGATCTTGCTGACAAACTAGGTTGCGAAACAGAGGTTATTTTAAATGGCTTCTAAACCAATTGTTGGAATTATAACAAATGAAATTATAAATTTTAACGGAAGGCAAATATCACATTCAACTGGAAAGAGATATGTAAAATCTTTGATAGAATTTTCAAATGTAGTTCCTATACTTATCCCTTCCAGCATACCAACAGATGACTTAGAAGAAATATTAAAAAATATNCATGGTGTTTTGTTAACTGGCGGAAGAGCTAATGTTGAACCATATCATTTTGGTGGAGCTGAATTTCCTGCTGATGAGCCAATTGATCCAGATAGAGACCGAACTGTTTTAGATATCATACCTAAATGTGTATCTAAAGAGATGCCTATTTTTGGGATTTGTAGAGGAATNCAAGAGATTAATGTTTCATTTGGAGGAACATTATTTTATAGGGTTCATCAAGAAAATGGTAAATTTGATCATCGCATGCCTAGAAATGAAGATGCAACCTTAGAAGAAATTTTTAAATTAAAACATCGTATTGATTTCACAAATAATAGTTATTTTAAAGAATTAATTAATCAAAATGATTTTATAGTTAATTCATTGCATGGGCAGGGTATAAATAAATTAGGAAAGAATCTTTCTGTTGAAGCCAATTCTGAAGATGGTTTAATCGAAGCTATTAGTATTAAAAACTACCCAAGCTTTAGCATAGCAGTTCAATGGCATGCAGAATATCATCCTGAAAGAAAAGAAAATTTTTTAAATAAAAAACTTTTTGAGAGTTTTGGAAAAGCTTGTTTAAAATATAAATCTTAAAAAACGATTGGACCTATAGGAATAATTCTTGTTGGATTAATACTTTTATGAGAAAAAAAGTAATGTCTTTTTATATGATCATCAAAAGTTGTTTGCTTTACACAATTTAACTTTCTAAATTGTTTTAAATATCGGGATAAGTTTTTATAATCAGATATTTTCTTTAAATTACATTTAAAGTGGTAATGATAAACATTATCAAATCTTAACAATGTTGTGACAAGTCTAATGTCAGCTTCTGTCAAATGATTGCTGACTAGATAATTATTATTGTTTAGTTTTTCTTCAATTTTATCTAGGGATTTGAATAGGTTGTTAACTGCTTCATTATATTTACACTGAGTTTTAGCAAACCCAGTTTTNTAAACACCATTATTAATGTTAATGTAAATTTCATGATTAATTTTATTTATATCATCTCGTAAATCAGTTGGGTAAAAGTCATCATGATTATTTGTGATATCATTGAATGATGAATTAAAAATTCTTAATATTTCAGAAGATTCGTTGTTAACAATTTGTTGGGTTTTTTTGTCCCATAGAATTGGAACTGTTACTTTTGTGCTAACGTCATGCGAACATAATTGATAAATTTCATATAAATATTTTTTTTTATATAAAGAGTCTCCTGTAGTATTTTCAAAATCTGAATTAAATGACCATCCATTTTCCATCATGTCAGGATGTACAACATCTGCAGTAATATGCTTCCTGAGGTGTTTAAGCTCTCTCATTATTAAAACTCTATGCGCCCATGGACATGCATAACTTACATATAGGTGATAACGGTTACTTTCAGGTTTAAAATTTTCTTTGTGTGAAATCCAATTTCTAAATTGACTTTCTTTTCTAACAAAAGCTCCGCTTTTATCGCTAGTAATTACTGACGATTTTGTCCATTTGCCGTTTATTAGTTGTCCCATAATAATCCAAAAATATTTCTATAAAATATTAGAATAGTTCTATATATATTTAGAACAAGAAATTTTCAAATTAAAATATTTAGAAAGGGTTTAAATGGAAAAGATTGGAATAGTTGGTGCAGGATTAATTGGTTCAAGTTGGTCTGCTATTTTCTCATCCAAGGGATTTAATGTAGTTGTTTATGATAATGAAAATAATGTTAAGAATAAATTTAAAAAAAGAGTTTTATCATTTTTAGAAGAATTAAAATTCATAGATAATAAAATCAATATTGAAAACTCTTTACAAAACATCGAGTTTGTAAATGATTTAAATTATGTTACCACTAACTGTACTTTTATACAGGATTGTTCTCCAGAAATAGTTGAAATAAAACAAGAATTATTTTCAAAGTTAGACAACTCATGTTCAGAAAATGTTATTTTATCTTCTTCATCTTCAGGCATGCCAATTTCTTTGATCACACAAAATTTAAAAGGAAAAAATAGGTGTATAATATCTCACCCCGTAAATCCACCTCATTTAATTCCATGTGTAGAAATATCTCCTAGTTCAAACACATCAGACGAAGTTATAAAAAAAACTAAAGATATTTTTCAAAAAATAGGGNTTTCTATTGTGTATGTTAAAAAGGAAATTGATGGTTTTATTTTAAATAGATTACAAGGAGCTCTATTAAACGAAGCTGTAAAATTGTATAGTGAAGGATATGCNAGTTCTGACCACATTGATTCAACTGTTAGAAATGGCTTGGGTTTGAGATGGGCTTTTATGGGACCTTTTGAAACAATAGATCTTAATGCCCCNGGTGGGATTAAAGATTATATGAAAAGATATGGAAATATGTATTTAAACATGGAAAAAAATAATAAAATTTTGCCAGATTGGTCCGAAACAAATGCTTTAAAACTTGAAAAAGAAAGGAGAGAAATTTTGCCTGATGATCAATTGCTAAAGCGTGCACAAAAAAGAAATGATATGCTCAAGTTTATCAGAAAACTAAAAAAAGATATGAATGAGGAGATATTTGATTAATGTCATCATCGCTTGAGGGAGTAANAGTACTAGATCTNTCTAGATTAGCAGCAGGAAATATGGTTTCACATATGCTAGCTGATCATGGTGCTGATGTTATAAAAGTTGAAAGACCGAATAAAGGTGACGATTTACGTACATGGAAAGTAAATAATGTCTCACATTGGTGGCATGTTTATTCAAGAAATAAAAGAAGTTTGTCTTTAGATATTAAAACAAAAGAAGGAGATACAATTTTAAAAAAACTTATCTCTAAAGCAAATATTTTAATTGAAAACTTTGTGCCAGGCACATTAGAAAAATGGGGTTTAACAAAAGAGGTTTTAGATTTATTAAATACGAAATTAATAATTGTGCGTATNTCNGGTTGGGGACAAACAGGATTATATAAAAACTCTCCAGGTTATGGGTCTTTAGTTGAAGGGATGAGTGGATTTGCTTCAATGACAGGTGAAGAAAATCAAGGACCCCTTTTACCTCCAACCGCACTAGCTGACATGGTGGCAGGTTTATCAGGTGTATCTGCTGTTATGTTTGCACTATATGCTCAAAAAACTGGTAAAGTAGATGGACAGATTATTGATTTATCATTATTTGAGCCGTTATTTTCGATTATTGGTCCTTGGGCAGCTCATTATAAAATATCTGGTGAACTTCCAAAAAAAATGGGAAATAAAAGTCCAGTTGCATCACCAAGAAATATTTATAAAACAAAAGATGATAAATATGTCTCTTTATCTGCATCAATGCAAACAATGTGGGAAAAACTAGCTATTGTAATTGAAAGAGAAGATTTGATTTCAAATAAACTATTTCTTGATAATGAAAAAAGGGTAGAAAATCAAGATATTTTGGATCCAATTATTTCTCAATTTATGCTTCAACATAATCAAAAGGAATTACTNAAAATTTTTAAAAAAAATGGAGTAACTGTTGGCCCTGTGTTGGATGTCAGTGATTTAATTGATCATCCTTATATTAAAGACAGGGAGGTTTTAATTAATTTAGATACAAAATATGATGGGATTATACCCATGCATAATGTTTTTCCAAGATTAAGTAAAACTAAAGGTGAAATAAAAAGAGAGGCGCCCCAAATAGGCCAAGATAATCATGATATTTTGTCTGAAATTGGATATTCAAATAATGAAATTTTAAGATTAGAGAAAAACAAAATAATTTAATTTTTTGTTGACTGATTTTTATGTTAAATATTTAATTTACATATGGATGGTTCAAATAGAGAAATATTAGAATTTGATTTATTAATTAAGAATGGTCGAATTGTAGATGGTACTGGCAGGTCAGCTTTTTTATCTGATATCGGTATTAAAGATGGGATAATTAAAAAAATTGGAAAAATAAGTCAAAGTGCAAAAAAAATAATTGATGCAAAAAATTATATAGTTTCTCCTGGCTTTGTTGATATTCATACACATTATGATGGACAAGCAATTTGGGATAGTCATTTAGCCCCATCTTCTCTGCATGGAGTATCTACAGTTGTAATGGGCAATTGTGGTGTTGGTTTTGCACCTTGCAAGCCTAAAGATCGTGAAAAACTAGTAGAACTTATGGAAGGTGTTGAAGATATACCTGCTCCTGTTATGCATGAAGGATTAAAATGGGAGTGGGAAAGTTTTAAAGAGTACTTGGATGCTCTAGAAAAAAGAAAAAGAGATATAGATATTTGTACTCTGCTTCCTCATGCTGCATTAAGAGTTTATGTTATGGGTGATAGAGCAATTAGGCATGAGATGGCAAATAAAGAAGATCTCAAAAAAATGCGTCTAATTACTAAAAATGCTATATTAGCTGGAGCTTTTGGTTTTTCAACCTCTAGAACAATTAGTCATAAAAGTTTAAAAGGTGAATACACGCCTACGTTAAGAGCACACGAAGATGAATTAACTGAAATAGCCTTAGGTATGAAAGATGCTGGAGCTGGATTTATGGAAATTGTTTCAGATTGGAATGAGCCTGATCCAGAAACAGAATTTAATGTTCTAAGAAGAATTTCTAAAAAATCTGGTAGACCAATTGTTTTTAGCCTGACGCAAAGACATGATAGACCACATTTTTGGAAAGATTTGATGAATATGTCTTTAAAAGCTAAGGACGAAGGATTGTCAATTAGGCCGGTAGTAGCACCAAGGCCAATTGGTTTATTATTTGGGCTTAAAGGAAGTCAAAACCCTTTTTCAGGTACAGATACTTTTAAAAAATTGAAAGATTTATCTCATGAAGACAAAGTAATTGAATTATCTAAAAAAAGTATTAAAAGACAAATTTTATCCGAGGACAGATTAAAAAATAGTACATTTCCTCTTATACATAGAATAAGTTTTAGACATATGTATAGATTTGGTTCTCCGCCAAATTATAACCCTAATGTTAAAGACAGCATTGAAATTATGGCTAAAGAAAATGGAAGATCTCCTGAAGATCTTGCGTATGATATAATGCTTGAAAATGAAGGTAATAATTTTATTTATGCTCCTCTTGTAAATTTTGTTGATAATAACTTTGATGTTTGTCATCAAATGTTAAATGACTCAAATACTATAATGGGATTAGGCGATGGAGGGGCCCATGTTGGATTTATATTAGATGCAGGTTATCCAACGTGGCTTTTATCATATTGGACACGTGATAAAGAAACATTTTCACTTGAAGATAGTATTAGAAGACTAACTTCAGATACTGCTTCTGCAATAGGTTTATATGATAGAGGAGTTATAAAGGAAGGTCTCAAAGCAGATATAAACATATTAGATATTCAAAATCTTGGATCTTCTGACCCTTTTATGCTGAAAGATTTGCCTGCAGGCGGAAGTAGATTAATGCAAAAGACAACTGGTTATATAGCAAATATTGTTTCAGGCAAAATAACTTATGAAAAAGGTAGAAAAGGATCAAATTTACCAGGAAAACTTGTTAAGTTAATANATGTTCAAGAGAAATTTAAAGAAAAAGATTTAGTTTAATTTAAGAAGGATATATAACGCCTTTCCCATCTGACTGTTTATCAAATAACTTGTAAGCTTCTTCAGCTTGTTCAAGTTTCCATTCGTGAGTAAATAATTGATCAACTTTTAATTTATTATCAGCAACATATTCTGCACAGGCAAATTGGCCATGTTTTGAGAATGTCCAACTTCCTATCAGTGTGATTTGTCTTCTTAATAGATCATTACTCACATCAATGTTAACATTTCCACCTTCGCCAACAAAGCATGCTTTTCCCCACGTTCTTAAACATTTAATACTTTGTGACCTTGCCTCAGCAGAAGAAGATGCATCAATTGAAGCGTGAACTCCTAGTCCTTTAGTTAAATCTTTGATTGAATCTACTACATTATCTAACTTTTTAGGATTTAATATACTTGACGCTCCAAAAAATTTTGCTCTATTTAATCTTTGTTCATTTGTATCTAACGCTATTATGTTTACTCCCATACTCGCAGCAATCATGACTGCAGATAAACCAACTGGTCCTAGTCCAAAAACTGCTAAAGTTTCATGAGATCTTAATAATAGCCTATCTATAGCCCCCCACGCAGTCCCGGTACCACATGAAATTGCTGCACCACTTTTAAATGAAATATCTTCACGAAGTTTTACAAGTGTATTCGCTGGACATTTCATATATTTGGCATGAGCTCCATGACCGGTTACGCCAAAAACTTCTTTAACTCCATCAACGCATAATTGTTGCCATCCTGTTGAACAATGGACACATGAACCACATCCTTTATAGTGATGTTGCATTACGTTCATATCTTTTTTAAAAATTTCTTTATTAACGTTTTTACCTAATTCAACTATTGTTCCACATGGCTCATGGCCAGCAATAACTTGTTTATCTTCACCGCCTAAACCTAGAGAGGAAGGGCCTTCAGAAGCTCTATAAACCTTTAAATCACTTCCACACATACCAGAAGCTTTGATTTCAAGAATAACATCGTCTGGTCCAGGTTTTGGATCCTCAAATTTTTGAATTTCTAGTTTATGCTGTCCTAAAAATACTATGCCCTTCATAAAGCCTCAAATAATTAATTTCTAAATTGTTTATGACATCCTTTGCAAGAAGCTGCTACCTCTCTAAATGAAGAAACTGTATCATCTATGCTTTTATTTTTTGATATTTCGATTAATTTTGCAGAAGCAATTTCAAATTTTTTAATAGCTTTTTTAAAATCTTCAGGTTTAGACCATATATCGTTGCTTGCCTCACTTTTGTTCGAGATACTAGCTTCACTGCCTTTTGGAAAATATTTATGCATTTTATTAGCCCAAGTATTTAACTTTTCTGCAGATTTTGTAATTACATTAAAGTTGTTATCACTTAAGCTTCTATTAATTGTTCGCATGAGATTTTTACTTTCTTGAAATTTGTCCATTCTTTCTTTAATTATGCCGGTTGCTCCTTCATTTGAATATGAAAAAAATGGAAAAGAAATTAAAAAAAAAATTAAAACAAATTTACATTTATACATTATTATCTCCTTGATAGAATTAGTATAATGGTTAAATACAAAAAATTAAATGAACAATTAGATAAAATAACTTATTTTGTAATTTTTTTNGAATTCTTAAAATTAGGGTGTACTTCTTTTGGAGGTCCTGTTGCTCATATTGGTTTTTTTAGAGATCATTTTGTCAAAAAAAAAAAATGGATAGATGAAAAGAGTTTCTTAGATATTGTTTCTTTTTCAAATTTCTTGCCTGGACCATCTTCTAGCCAAGTTGGGATGTGTATTGGGTATCTTCAAAAAGGATCTTTAGGAGCTTTTTTAGCTTGGTTAGGTTTTACCTTGCCATCTGCAATTATTATGATTTTATCTGCTTATGGATTATTTGCTTATAGTAATGNTTTTACAGAAGGCGTGTTGAGCGGAATAAAAGTATGTGTGATTGTAATCGTTTTTCAAGCTATTTTCGGTATGTCTAAACAATATTTAGATGATTTTAAAAAAATCTCTATTACTTTTATTACAGCATTAGTTTTGATTTTTTTTACAAATAATTCCTATCAAATAATTCTAATAATAATTTCAGGAATTNTTGGATGTTTTATATTTCGTGAAAAAATAAAGTCTAAACAAAAATCTTTATCGATAGATTATATACCCTTAGTTTATATATTTTTATTTGCAATTTTATTGTTAGTTTTTCCAATCTTAAAGCAATTNAATGATTCTGATATTATTTTAATTTCAGATAAATTTTTTAGAGTAGGATCTTTAGTTTTTGGAGGAGGGCATGTTGTATTACCCCTTTTACAAAACGAGATTGTTAATGTTAATTTAATTGATAAAGATACTTTTCTATTAGGTTATGGATTAGCTCAAATAATACCTGGGCCTTTATTCACTTTTTCAGGGTTTTTAGGAACATCAATGGACTTATCACACCATAAACTTCTTTTAGGTGTAATTTCATTAATTATGATTTTTCTTCCATCTTTTTTGTTAGTTTTTGGAGCTATGCCATATTGGTCTATTTTAAGCAAAATTCCCAAAGTCAAAGCTTTTTTGACTGGAGTTAACGCGTGTGTGATCGGTTTACTTATCTCTGCTTTCTATAATCCTGTAATAACATCTTCTCTAAATGATATAAAAAGTTTATTTCTGTTAATCATTTCGATTATTGTAATTTTATTTATGAAGGTTCCTCAATGGGTAAGTGTAATATTTATTGCATTAATTGGAAAAGCATTTGATTTAAAATTATTAAATTTTTCTTTTGACTTTTTAATATAAAGGATTAAATAAACATTCTGTTAATTTTTTTGGAGGTATCTATGTCTACTAAAAATGCTGAAATAATTGCAAATGAAAAAATAGAAGAAATTTCTGGTGNAGCAATGACTAAAGCTGGTAGATTAGCTATGGAACTTGCTAATGAGAAAAAAAGACTTAATCAAGAACTTCAAGAACTTCAAGCAGAGTATGATGAAGTTAAACCAACAACACCAACTGGAACTAGAGATTGGTACGTAAAATGGTTGTCTATGATACTTGCAGTATTGGGAGTATTTTTAATCAGCGCGTCTTATACTGTTTATGGTCAAGTTACTTACTTATGTAGTGCAATTGGTTGGATATATGTCGGAATGCAATGGGGTGACAGAGCTATAATGATAGGTAGTGCTGTGACTGGAACAGCTGTTGCTATGAATTTGATTGAAAATTTGCCAAGATATTTAAGTTGATTTTCTACATTTAAATATATCAGCAGTAATTTTCGAAACCTTCTGGTTTTCTTTAACTAAAACATATTTTGTTTTGGGCCTGAATATATTATCTGTCTCGATTTTATAACCCTGTTGATTCACATATACTCTTCTTTTTTCTTCGTAATCATATATACCAATAGCATTACCACCAATATCAAAGGCTCTTTTCTTAAGTGTATTTATCAATTGATAATAATCGATACTTCCAGATACAGACAATCTAACAATTCCAATGCAATCTTTATTACTTCTTAAATAACTAGTTGAAGTAAATTCAATTTTTTTTAACTCTTTTTCCAAATTTTCAGACATATAAAAGTTTTCAAATGCACTTTCATTTATAACTTTTGGTTTAACTGTTACTATAGAGCTGGTTTCTAAATTGTTACTGGCATATTTAATATTTTGTTGACTACAGTTAAATATTAAAAGCAAAGATAATAAAATACANATATGTTTCATATTAATACTTACGACATTAAGTAAGAATGTTTTAACAACTATTATCTNTTTTAGTTTTTGCATCTAATCTAAAAANTGATAGTGATATTAAATATAACAATATTACTTATTAAATTTGTGAAATTATTATACAGAAATTTTGCATCCATGAAAATGGATTTAAAATGTTTTAACCAGTTCTATTGGACGACATATCAAAGATTTTATAACTTCATTATTTTTTAACTTAACTAGAATAGGTCTTTGTAATAATATTGGATGTTTAATGATTAAATTTGGGATATTTTCAATAGTTAAAGCTTTTTCGTTCTTGTTTAGGGCCTTATAAATTTTCTCATTTACTCTTATTAAGTCTTCTGGTCTATTTTCAAGTTTTAAAATCATTTTTTCNAAAAACTTTTTATCAATAGGTTTATTTAAATAATCTATAATATTATAATTGAGCTTTTTTTCATCAAGAAATACTTTAATTTCTCTTGATTTAGAACATCTATNGTTATGATAAAGATATAAATCAGCAAATGAGTTTTTAAACATAATCTAAAGGCAAAAATTAATTTATAATCGTTGATATAATATTACAAATTATAAGGTAAACTAAAAAATATAGAAATAAATTATTAGGATATGCTATATTTATGCATGCACGATGAATTAAAAAGACTACAAAAATTAAAAATTGAACAAAAGGCAAAGTCAGAAAAAGACAAGATAATTAATTCTTATATTGATAGTTCAAGAACATTAGAGGATAAAATTGCAGCAGTTAAGTTAAAGCATTCTGTTGACAAATCAGCATTTGTTTCGAGTATTAAAAAACTATTAAATAAAAAATAATTGCCTACGCCAAACAATTTTAGATGAGGTTTACTATCTTTTCTTTATCCAAAGAAATTCTATCTTGTATGTTTTTTATCAAATTTGAAAGAGTGTAGGTTAAGTTCTATTTTTTATAATAGGAGGAAACAATCTCCACATTAAAAATGTCCATGCAAGAACTAAACAATATAAAATAATAAAAAATTCTGATGGTAAATCCCAATAAATAATTTGATTAATCCAATAAGGTATAAATGAAGTAGTTTCATTTGTTTCTCGTAAACTTTTTTCAAATGAAGTTAATGGGCAAGTTATTCCCAATAAACTCTCTATAGTAACAAAAGATATCATGCCACAATGACATACTCTTAATTTTAGATTTTTTACCCAAAGCCAATTAAACTTGCAACCAATGGGTACTAAAAAAAATCCAAGAGTTATAAAAATAACAATTGAAAAATGAAGTATTAATACAAGATCAGCAATCAATGATTTTACCTTTTTGCTTCAATAAAAATTATAAATTAAAACTTTGAAAGCATTTCATTAAAAATCTTTCCTTTCTTAATATGTCTTATAACCCAAGTTTGATAAACAGAATCTTTTTTGTTACATATTTGCATAGATAAACCTCTAATCAAATGTATAGGTGAACCGCCGCCACCTTTTTTGGATTTTCCTTTTGCAACTGTTAAACATAAATTAATGTTATTTTTTAAACGAATAGTATTATCTTCATTAAATATAAATTCTTTAATTTTTTTACATTCTACAAGGGTTAAACTTAGTGGATTATTATAAGAAGATGGATATAAACAAACACCAAATTTNGGAAAAAATAATTCTTTTTGTTTCAATCTGTTAGCATCTAAACCTTGATCTACAGCAANTTTCCCTTGATAAGAGTAACAGGTATGTGCTTGAAGTCCTCTATTTATTTTTGCTTTATTTTTATGACCTTTTATGTCAACACAAAATCCTCTTTCATCGTCTAAATTATTAAGTAACTTAATCTCTACCAAATTATCCTCTGACTTACTCCAAACTGCAGACGTAATTATACAAACAAGAGCTGTAAATCCTAAAAATAGTAAAAATTTTTTGTAAATTTGAAGCACTTTTTAAATCCATTGATCATTTGGGGCAGTTAAATCTCCTTTAGTATCACCAGTATTTAAAACTCCTCTTGGTTCTACCAACATCACTTTGCACTCTTCATCCGCGAAAGGTTTATGTACTACTACTTTNGGAACCACAATCATTTCACCACTTTTGATTTAAATTGTTTCTGTCTCAAATTCTATANTCATCTTGCCATCTATAACTATAAATACTTCATCAGTTTCAGNATGTTGGTGTTTTACAAATTCGCCTTTTATTTTTACAACTTTAAATTGATAATCATTCATTTCTGCAATAACTTTTGGATACCAATGATCTATGAATTTATCAAATTTAGAATTTAAATTTATATGTTTAGTCATTTTTCTAATCTAATAGAAATACATTTNAATGTTAAAGGATAATTAAAATTAAAAATAAAGAATGGTTTTCNCTAAGAGANTGTGAGAACCCCAAAACTCCAAGATAAGTATTGCAGCTAAAAGAATCAATTTAGTATTTATAAATAAATAATTTAAACGAATCTTTTTTTTGTTATATTTATTTTTATATCTTAATTCTGAAATCGAATGTTGGGTAAAAAAATTGTTTGAAAGATTTGAAAAAGGAAAATTACTTGGAAACCTTTTTGCTGGCGGGGGTTTATTAGATCAGCAAGAACTTAAAGAGTCTAACTTAAAAGACTATAAAGTTTTTACATTGACAGATCTAGATGAAACTTATTTCCATAAAATTATTGGAGAAAAAATATCATCGTTAGACAAATTTTCAAATGGAGAAATTGATGAAAAATTGTATTTTAATATCTATTAATTTTATGTTCTTTGATCTGTTTATTTTGATGATTTAAAGATTAAATTTACTCCAGAATAAATTTTTGTATTAGATGTCAACTTTAATAATTGAAAAAGCAAAGTTAAAAAATCTTAAAGATTTAATATATCTTCTATTTGATGATGATCTCGGAAAACAAAGGGAGAACTTAAGTGACAAATCCATAAAAAAGTATAAAAAATCATTTACAAAAATTCTAAACGATTCAAATAATGAAATTTTTATAATGATTTTAAATGATCAAATCATCGGCATGATGCAATTAACTTTTATCCCAGGTCTATCAATGCAAGGCATAACAAGGTGCCAAATTGAATCAGTCAGAATTAAAAAAGAATATAGAGATAAAGGTTATGGATCAAAATTGATTAATAAAGGTATTGAAATTGCTAAAATAAACAAATGTGGATTAATTCAATTAACAAGTAACAAGAAAAGACAAAAAGCGACAAATTTTTATAAAAAACTTGGTTTTTTAAGTACACATAAAAGTTTTAAATTAGATTTATAAAAAAAATTTTATTTACAAAATGCCTTATATGAGTTTGCAAAAGCATTCATTCTTACCTCATCTACTCTCATTGCATTACCACAAATATTCTCCTTTCCAAGAACTACCATGGCAACAAGGTCAAAAGAGAAGAAGTGTATGGGACCCAATTACGAAACAACTTGTTTTTAGAGAAAAGTATAAAAAAGAAAAATAAATTTCTTGTTAATCTAAGTTGGATAGGTGGAAGAAAAATACTTTAATTTTTAAAAATCTATGTACCCCCAAAAGTACCGACACTTTTAAAGTTAAAATCTATCAATATTAACTTCTTAATTAAATCCTTATTTTTGAGAATGAGACTGACATTGAGTGTGGTGCGCTCGAGAAGAAGTTCAATGCATTCTTTCTGCACCACATACAATTGAACATAAGCTCTAGCTTAGTTTATGTATTACAGAATCTCTGTCAACAGGCACATTATCTTTCACAGTTAAAAGTGGGTACTGAGTATAGGGGGGTGTGCTCACTTCTGTGTTAATATACTTATCTATAAATACACTTATATGTAACACTTAAAGTGTTCTCACTTACCCACCCCACTCAATAGTAACGTCGTTATAACTCTTTTTACAATCAACGACTTAAATACACCTAATAATATGTGTGTAACTAATGTGTAAATCGTCTCTGTTTCGCACGCTTTTATTACCGCTAAGTTTCTATTTCTTTTCAATAGCTTACACAATCACTGGCTGCACACTGTACAACCTAGATAACGGTTAAACCTACTCCAAAAAAGGCGATTGAAGAAACTCCCTTAGTTTCGTGCTTTCCTGTTCCTTCAGTTCTTTTTTTCGATTGTTTCAACCGCAAGCAAAGCACTTATAGCCCATTCCACAGTTGCTATTTTTACCTCGCGTTTTGATATTAATCGACTATCAGTAGTTTGCCTGTCTAAACTGCGTGAAGTAACAACACGCGGCATAGCAACTGGCGTTAACCCCAAGTCTCCGTCAGCGTCCAAGTCTAAGGCTCTGTCAAACCATTGCTGTATGCTAGCGTCGGCGTGCAAAAGTTCTTGCAGTATCTCCAACGCCTCTTCGTAAAGCCTCTCGCTGCTATTGTAAAATTTCTTGGCTGTGCTGTGTTTTCCTTTTGTGCTGTAGCCTTCTGTTCTGCTGTAATTAAAAATTGCCTTTTTTAGTTTGTCTTCGTAGCGTTTGAGTTCGTCAAGCATCCCATTAAGCTTCGCCAACCTATTTTGTTCGGTTTTGGAAAGCTCACTTAGCTTTTTTACTTTTAAGTAAGTCTCGCAACTTAGTGTTTGGCTTCTGTTGCATGTGAGGTTGGCAATTGCTGATTATAGTTAGAGCTTTTGACACCAAAACTGATACATCGCACCAAAGGTGCTGGGATTGATAGCAGTTCGAACTGCGTCGTTCGCAGCGGATTTGCTTGCTTGCTGAGCAGGCTGTTTGATGACTTTGGTTTTGGGTATTGAGATTTTACGATTGACTGTTTTTGTGTCTGGCTTAGTTATCTTCTTTGCTAATGATACAACGCTGGCGCTTTATCACGTTTCATCAAATGAGCTGAGGCACATTTATTTCTCATAATCTTTCACACCATCCATCTGTTGCACACAATATGCTTACATATCAATTGCTTAGATTTAGGTGATGGTACGGCTGAGAAGCAGTTCCATGCTCTACTTATGCATCGTGTCCTATCACAATCAAGCTATACATTAAGATATGGATACGTATGGCATTGTCAATAGGCAC
>NZIY01000018.1 GCA_002691795.1 SAR116 cluster bacterium | reverse complement strand
TGAAGGCGAAAGAAACATGCCTATTGAAAGTTTTCATGTAGGTCCAGGAAAAACTAATTTAAAGAATGGTGAAATTGTTGTTAACTTTCAATTNCCAAAAAAACAAAAANATTCNGGNGATGCTTANCTNCGAATGATACCNAGAACTGAAATGGATATAGCTGTTGTTGGTTGCGCNGTNAATGTTACAATNGAAAATNATAAATGTGTTNANGCAAGAGTNGCNCTTGGTGCAGTTGCNCCNACNGCATTNTTAGTTGAAGATGCTTCTAAAGCNNTAATTGGNTCAANTTTTGANNAANAAGCNGTAGAAAAAGCAGCTTTAGCATGTGAAGCAGCTTGTAATCCTATNGANGATAAAAGAGGAACAATAAGTTATAGAAAAAAAGTATCAAAAGTATTATTCAAAAGAGCTTTAGAAAAAGCAATTGAAAGAGCGAAAAGAGGATAAGATGGCTAAAATACAGNTTAAAACAAAAATCAATGGTGAAGAAACAGAATTTCTTTGTCAGCCNTATGATACAGTTNTAGATGTTTTAAGAAGAGATTTAAATATGACCGGAACTAAAGAAGTTTGTAGTTCTGGAGACTGTGGNNCATGTAGCATCACTATGGATGGAAGACTAGTATGTTCTTGTTTGGTATTAGCCGCAGAATCAGAANATAAAAATATTGAAACTATAGAAGGCATGGCTAANAATGGTAAGTTTAATGTTTTACAAGAAACCTTTTTAGAACACGCTGCTCTTCAATGTGGAATATGTACTCCTGGCATGTTAGTTGCTGCAAAATCCCTTCTTGAAAAGAATGCTAATCCTACAGAAACCGAAATCCGTTACTGGTTAGCTGGGAATTTATGNAGATGTACTGGTTATGATAAAATTGTAAAAGCAGTTCAAGCTGCCGCTGAACANATAAGGGAGAATGCATAATGAATGAAATGGATAATAAATGGATTGGTAAAAATACAATTAGGCCAGATGGTGCCGATAAAGTAACTGGAAGAGCTGAATATGCTGCTGATACTATAATGCCAGGTATGATTTGGGGGAAAGTATTAAGGAGTCCACACCCTCATGCTACAATTAAATCTATAAATATAAAAAAAGCTGAAGAATTAGATGGTGTTTTTTCAATTGCTACATCTGCAGATTGTGTTGATTTTCCTATTGATACTCCAGTTATNTTAGGGATTCAAGATATAAGATGGATGGCAAGAAANGTTTTAGCAAAAGAAAAGGTACTTTTTCATGGTCATCCAATTGCTGCTGTAGCTGCAAGAACAGAAGANATNGCAGAAAAAGCNTGNGANNTGATAGAAGTCGACTATGATATTCATCCTTGGGCTATTGAAATAGATGATGCTTTAAAANCTGATGCTCCAATTTTGCATGATTTTATTAAATTTGANGGAAANCCNTCAAATATTGCAGGAACACTAGAACATAAAAAAGGAAATGTTGAAGAAGGTTTTAAAGATGCTGATATTATAATCGAAAGAGAGTTTGAAACAGCTGCTGTTCATCAAGGTTATCTAGAAACACATGCTTGTTTGGTTAGTGTATCTCCTGATGACAGAACAACTATATGGAGCTCAAGCCAAGGTCAATTCATGGTTAGAGCAATGACATCATTCATTACAGGTATTCCTCAAAGTAGTATCAGAGCTATTCCTGCAGAGATTGGTGGAGGATTTGGTGGAAAAACCATAGTTTATCTTGAGCCAGTGGCTACNATTNTATCAANAAAATCAGGTAGACCAGTTAAGATGGTNATGACNAGNGAAGAAGTTATGAGAGCCAGTGGTCCAACATCTGGTTCGAAAAGCAAAGTTAANATTGGTGCAAAAAATAATGGTNAAATTACAGCTGCTCAAGGTACTTTTTATCTTCAAGCTGGTGCATTTCCCGGCGCACCAATAAGNGGTGCNGCTGGATGTTGTTTAGCTCCATATAACATACCAAANGCNCATACTTTTGGTTATGATGTTGTTTCAAATCGNTCCAAAGTAGCTGCNTACAGAGCACCAGGTGCACCTATAGGTGCATATGCTGTTGAATGTGTATTAGATGAAGTTGCAGAAGCTCTTAAAATGTGTCCTNTAGAGTTTAGATTAAAAAATGCTGCTAAGGAAGGTACTAAAGCAGTTCATGGACCAACTTATCCTCTCATGGGNTATNTTGAAACCTTAGAAGCTTGTTTGTCNCATCCTCACTACAAAGCACCATTNAAAAAACTNCAAGGNAGAGGTTATGCAAGTGGATTTTGGTTTAANGCTGGTGGTGAATCAAGTGCTCAGGTTAATATAACTGAAGACGGTAATGTNGCAGTAACAACTGGACATCCAGANATTGGTGGTTCTAGAGCATCAATTGCAAATATTACAGCCGAACTTCTAGGAATTGATGTAAATAGAGTNTCTGTTATGATTGGTGATACNGCNACAATTGGTTTTAGTAATTTAACAGGTGGAAGTCGTGTTTTATTCGCTTCAGCTTTAGTAGTTACAGAATCTACAAATCAAGTCATTGACATATTAAAAGATAGAGCTTCAAAAATTTGGGATATAGATAAAGATGCTATTGAATGGGAAAATGGAGAAGCAAGACCTGCNGGTGACAACGCAGGAAAATTCAAACCCCTATCTTTANTTGAGCTTGCTGAAAAAGCTACCCCCACAGGAGGACCTATCGGAGCTGGCCATCAGGTCAATACTGTAGGAGCTGAGGGCGGTTTTGCTACACATATATGTGATGTAGAAGTAGATATCGAACTTGGAATNGCTAGAATTATTAGATACACNGCTGCACAAGATGTTGGCAAAGCAATACATCCAGCTTATGTAGAGGGTCAACTTCAAGGTGGTGTTGTTCAAGGTATTGGATGGGCTCTAAATGAAGAGTATATTTATAATAAAGAAGGTAAACTTGATAANCCTGGATTTTTAGACTACAGAATTCCAGTTTGTTCTGATTTACCTATGATTGATACAATTTTAGTTGAAGTGCCAAATCCTAAGCATCCACAAGGGGTTAGAGGCGTAGGTGAAGTTCCTATTGTACCACCGTTATCAGCGATTGCTAATGCAATATATAATGCTATTGGAACACGATTTTATAGCTTACCTATGTCACCACCAAAAGTATTAGAAAAAATTAGCGAATAGATAATAAAAGCTACCTTTAAAAGTGGCTCTTAAATGATTTGATTATCTAGAGTAATACTCAATAACTAGATTTGTTTCCATTTGAACTGGATATGGTATCTCGTCAGGAGCAGGTATTCTTAATATTCCCCCACTAAATTTTGAATGATCAACATCTATATAATCAGGAACATCGCGTTCTGGTGTTTCAATTGCTTGGAGAACAGCTGGTATTGTTTTGGCTTTATCTTTTAATGAAATAACATCTCCAACTTTTATCATTCGTGATGATATATTGCATCTTTTTCCATTAACGTTTACATGTCCATGATTAATTAATTGTCTACACGAAAACACTGTTGGAGCTAATTTCATCCTGTAAATAATAGCATCAAGTCTACACTCTAAAATTCCAACAAGGTTAGCCCCGGTATCACCTTTACGTCTTACAGCTTCTACATAATATTTTTTAAATTGTTTTTCCCCAATATTACCATAGTAACCTTTTAATTTTTGTTTCGCCATTAATTGGACACCATAGTCAGTAGGTTTTTTTCTTCTTTGACCATGTTGACCAGGAGCGTAATCTCTCATATTAAGGGGAGATTTTGGACGACCCCATAGGTTTACACCAAGACGTCTATCTATTTTGTGCTTCGAACTTACTCGTTTATGATCAGATTTTGCCATTTTAATCCTATTTTTTTTTTAAAATAACGTTTGAAATATTAATGTCAAGCTCGATTATTATAATCATACAAAGATTTTATTACTCCATTTAAAGTTTTAATTTCTTGTGACGATAAATCAGATCTATTAAATAATACTTTAATATTTTTCATAATCGAATTTTTTGCAAAATTTGAGTGAAAAAAACCTGAATTTTCTAGGTTTTGAGCTAAACTCTCATAAAAATAATCCATGTCTTTTAATAAAGGTCTTTCTATTTCAGACTCTATAAAATTATTATTTTTTCTATTTTGACAAAAATATTTAAAAAATTCCCAACATATTATTGTGACTGCATGAGATAAGTTTAAAGAAGAAAAAGAAGCATTAGATGGAATATAAATTAATTGATTTGCATTAATTAAATCTTCATTTGATAAACCAGAACTTTCACATCCAAATAAAATCCCAAATTTAAAATTTTTATTAGAGAATTTATTTCTATTTAAGAAAGTGATTGTATTAATCAGATCTAGTGATTTAACATTTAAATCTCTTCTTCTAGCTGAGGATGCGAATAAATAATTTAGATCCTTTGAGGCTTCTGAAACAGATGAGAAAATTTTAGTTTTTTTAAGAACATCATCTGCTCCAGCAGAGGTAGATATTGAATCTGGATTAGGCCAACCATCCCTTGGGTTTACAATTCTTAAATTTGTAAAATTAAAATTTTTCATGGCTCTTGCAACTGAGCCAATATTTTGACCTAATTGTGGATTAACTAAAATTATAAAAAAATTATTCATTAATTTTATTTATAACGCCAATCAGTACCATCAATTTTATCTTCTAATAAAATTCCCTGATCATAAAGTAAATTTCTTATCTCGTCCGCTAATTTAAAATCTTTAACACTTTTTGCATTAGTTCTTTTATCAATAAGTTCTAAAATATATTTTTCATTAAGTTTATTCTTTGTATCATTATTTTTTTGTAAGAAAGTATTTGTTTTAAACCAATCTTCTGTTGTNCTTTCTAATAAACCAATAATTGGAGATGAGTTTTTTAATAATTGAGCTGCCTCNAAACTACCTTTATTAGATTGTTCTGACAAATAATGTAGTCTAGATAAAANACTTGGNGAATTAATATCTGATTTTAAATGATTTAAAATTTCTTTATCAGGATCTCCATTNANNTTCAANCCCTTAACCGATCGATATAGACTTGATAAAGAACTATTAGCTTCTTNAAGAGACTNATATGAAAAGTTTAAAGGNGCTCTATAATGAGCTTGTAACAAAAAATATCTTATCGTTTCACCCTTAAAATTTTNAAGAAGNTCTGATATAGTGATAAAGTTTTTTAAAGATTTTGACATTTTTTCATTATCAATATTTACATAACCATTATGAACCCAATATTTTGCTAATGTTTTTGTATCATTTGCACATCTAGACTGAGCAATTTCATTTTCATGATGAGGAAACACCAAATCAGCACCACCACCATGAATATCAAATTCTTTACCTAAATATTTTTTGCTCATTGCAGAACATTCAATGTGCCACCCTGGCCTTCCCTTACCCCAAGGACTTTCCCAGCCTGGTATATTACCTTCAGATGGTTTCCAAAGAACGAAGTCTCCAGTATTAATTTTATAATCNTCAACCTCAATTCTTGAACCAGAAATCATATCTTCTAGTANTCTTTTTGATAAATTACCGTATTCTGAAAAAGTCTTTACATTGAACAATACATTANCTTTATTAACATAAGCAAACCCCTTGGAAATAAGTTTTTCTATCATTTCGATCATCTCAGAAATATGATCAGTNGCTTTAGGTTCATAATCTGGAACTANATTCACCAAGGCTGCAGAATCTTGTTTAAAATCCCTAATGGTAACTTTGGTCAAATCTTGTAATGATACTTTTTCAGATATTAATCGTTGATTTATCTTATCATCTACATCCGTAATATTTCTTACATAAGTTACTTTTGGATATAAAAACCTTAGCAATCTTACAAGTATATCNAATACTACAAGAGGCCTGGCATTTCCAATATGAATCTTATCATATACNGTTGGNCCACATACATAAATTTTGACATGATTCTGGTCAATAGGAGAAAAATTTTCAAGNNTTTTAGTAAGAGTATTATAAATTTTAAACATTATAAATCACTTGTCTTTAACCTCTCAAAAATCTTTTCTTTTCCTAAAAATATAACTAAGGTTGACAATTCTGGGCCAGATGTTTTGCCTGTTAAATATAGTCTTAGATTTTTAATAATATTAATTTTTTTGTCATTGACTTTTTTTATTATATTTTCAAGCCAAAAGGACCAAGTTAAATGGTCTAAAGAGCTATCTGGAAAACAACTTAAGTATTCTTTTTTAGTTTCTAAATCTAAACTTGAATCCACATAGAAATCTCCATATATGATTTTTAACCACTCATGAACTTCTTCAACTGTGAAAACATTAGTTTTAATAAAATTCCAAAACTTTTCAGTAAANTAGACTTTATTTTCNTTAACTCTATTAAGCATAAGTTCATATTTAATATGTTGAAAAAATTTTGAATTAAAGTTTTTTAAAAATTCATAATCAAATTTTGTAGGAGCTTTATTAAAATCATTAATATCAAAGTCAATTATAAGTTCATTAATAGATTTTCTTAAATCAACATTTTTTGATGAACCTGCCCTAGANAGGTAACTATTTATAGCTTCAGGTTCAATATTTTCATTTTTTAAGTCATTAATTGATAAACTCCCAATTCTTTTTGATAAACCACTACCATCAATGTCAGTCATTAATGATAAATGTCCCATATCAGGAACTTTACTATTTAATGCTCTAAAAATCTGAATTTGAACAGCAGAATTTGTTACATGNTCTTCACCTCGAATNACATGTGTTATTTTATGATCCATATCATCTATAACCGAAGCTAATGTATATATAAATCTNCCATCTTCTCTAACTACTATCGGATCAGAAATACTACTTGTTTCTAGACNACACTCTCGTCTAACTAAGTCATTCCATATTATTTTTTCATTTTTTAAGAAAAATCTATAATGCGGTTTTTTTCCGTTTGAAATCATCTTTTCAACTTCAATTTCAGATAGATTTAATGATTTCCTATCATACACAGGTGGTTTTCCAGATGCTAATTGTGCTTTTCTTTTGAGATTTAGTTCTTCAGGTTCTTCAAAACAAGGATATATTAACTGGTTTTTAATTAATAAATTAAGAATTTCCTTATATCTATCTAACCTAAGACTTTGTTTAACTTCGCTATCCCAATTTAAACCAGCCCAAGTAAGATCTTTTTTGATTTGNTCTTCATAAGCTAATTTAGATCTTTCGACATCAGTATCATCAATTCTTAACATGAAATGCCCCTCTAGTTTTTTAGCTAAAAGGTAATTAATTAGTGCTGTTCTAAAATTTCCAACATGTAAGTAACCAGTGGGACTTGGTGCAAATCTTAACTTAATCATTATATTTTCCAAAATATATTTATTTTAAAAGTTATTAAACCCTTGAACAATTCATGTAAAGGTAATTAATTCCAATTTGAAAATCCGCTCGTTAAAGGAAATCTTCTATCTCTTCCAAATGCTTTATCAGTAACTTTTGGTCCTGGAGCTGATTGAAAACGCTTATATTCTGCAATTGACAATAATTTTGAAACTTTTTTAACTTCNTTTTCATGAAAACCTTTATTTATTATTTCTTGAACTGANAATTCTTTTTCTACTAAATTTCTTAAAATTTCATCTAAAATATTGTAATCAGGCAAACTGTCAGTGTCTTTTTGATTATCTCTTAACTCTGCTGTTGGNNGTTTATTGATAATATTTTCTGGCATTNTTTTAGAATTTGGGCCTAGAAAAAANGATGAGAAATTCTTATTTCTCCAATTGCATAATTCAAANACATCTGTTTTCCAAACATCTTTTATTGGAGCATATCCTCCACACATATCACCATATAAAGTAGCATATCCTACTGCATATTCTGACTTGTTTCCAGTAGCTAACAACATGTAACCGTATCTATTGGAAAGAGCCATCAAAAGTAACCCTCTTAACCTAGACTGAATATTTTCTTCGGTAATACCACTTTCAAACTTTGGGCCTTTGAAGTCTAAAAGTGCATTTTTAACAACATTCATGCCATCTTTAATACTAAGTTCATTATATTTTACACTAAGTAACTCTAATGCTTCTTTTGCATCATTTAAGCTTTCATCACTAGTAAATGGACTAGGCATCATTACAGCATGAACATTTTTATTACCTAAGGCATCAACTGCCAGTGAGGCTACAAGAGCAGAATCAATACCACCTGACATACCTAAAATGACACCAGGAAATTTATTATTTTTTACATAATCTCTTAATCCTAATACAAGAGCTTTATATAAACTCTCATATTTTGTAATTGATTTTTCAATTCTTCCTTTTCCAATCCATTTTTTATTTTTATTAAATTTTATAATAGAAACGTTTTCTTCAAACGATTTACTACTTTGAAAAATTGATCCATCATCATTTAAGGCAAATGAGTTGCCATCAAAAACAAGTTCATCCTGACCTCCAAACCGATTTAGATATACTATAGGGATTTCATTTTCCCTAATTCTAGATATAATCACTGACAATCTTTCATTATTTTTATTTAGTGTAAAAGGTGACGCATTTATTGAGATTACAATTTCAGCACCTGATTCTTTTTGACACTCTACAACATTTTCTTTCCAAATATCTTCACAAATTGGTATCCCAACTCTTACACCTTTAATATTTACAGGGCCTGCCAAATTGCCTGATGTGAAAATTCTTTGTTCATCAAAAACACCAGTATTAGGTAATTCATATTTATCCCTAAAAGTAGCTATACTGCCATTTTCAATAATAAATACAGAGTTTCTAATTGTATCATTTTCTTTTCTTGGAGCACCAACAATGATAGATGATTTACCATCTTTTGTAATTTCTGCTAATTTATTTAAACCTGCTTCAACTAGGTCTAAAAAATCTTCTCTTAAAACTAAATCATCAATAGGATAGCCTGATATATATAATTCAGGTGTTACTAAGATATCTACATTTTTATCTAATTGAGATCTTACTGAAATCAGTTTTTCAACATTTCCGTTAACGTCTCCTACTAATGGGTTTAATTGTGCAAGTGCTACTATTAATTTTTTTGTCATGTTCTTAATATAGTAATTATTTTTATTTCTTAAATAAAAATTCTCGTCCAAGTTTAACCATAGGCTTTCCGCCATAAGAAACAATATCTGCTGTAGCATAAGTTTCTGACCATTTACTAGGCAAATATGACCCAGTACCAATGGTATTAACCGGAACATTTGCATAAGAAAAAACTTTACATTTTTCTGGTCCAAATCCACTACTTGCAACAATTTTTACCTTTTTGAAATTTGAATCATCAAGTATTTCTCTTAATCTCCAGACGGATGCTGCTGAAACACCAGTACCAATTAAAAATCTTAATTCTTGTTCAGTTCTATAACCTCTTATAGAATTAGGAGCATTTCTTTCTAAAACATCATATGAACCAGCCACATCAAGACCTTCTAAATACCTGCTTCCGTGTGTATCTAAACGAAGAGATAAATTTCCATCATTAGCTAAATCTTTAAAATATCTGGCAACTGACAAACCATCTGTTATTTCTTTACCAAAATAATCAATTAAAACAGTCAAGGGATCATTTGGAAAAGTTTTATGAAACATTTTTGCTGCTTCCAATGTTGTTCCAGCATAACCAACTAATGCATGAGGCATAGTCCCAAGACCACTACTTTTATCAAACAATGAAGATGTTCTATCAGTCGCACACCCAATGAATCCAACAACATTTTTTTCTTTTTTTGCAGATTTTGAGCCAACAAATGCTCCATAGGCCATTAAATCTGCCATATCAGTTCCAGCACAATGTCTAGCATCCATTGCAAGAAAAGATGCTCTAGGAAGAGAACTAACCATAGATTTTGCGTTATATGCAGCCACACAAGTAGCTCCAATTTTTTGCAATAAAGCTGTTTCTAAATCCACAAGATTGAAAAATGAACCCGATATATAAACTAAAGGTTCACCAGCACCAACGTATTCACCTTCTTCAAAAAAACGCTTAATATTAATTTTACATTTTCTTTGTTTTAATATGGATTCAAGCCAATCTAAAGCAGGGTTAAGAGCAGATAAAACTGGTCTTCTCATAAAAATTGCATAAGTAACTTCAGTATCTCCAAATTTAGATACAATCGATTTACTTTTTGTAAAATAACTATCAGTAATTGAGGGTAAATCATCTATACTTGGTCGTATTTGATGAAATATATCCTTATTATTTTGTTTATTATTTATATTTTTCATTTCAATAATGATTATTTAATACCTTTTTTCTTTTTTTTACTAATAATTCTGCTAACAAAAATGCTAGTTCAAGCGATTGATTTGCATTAAGCCTAGGGTCGCAATGAGTATGATAACGATCACTTAAATTATCTTCCTTTACATTATAAATCCCACCCACACATTCTGTTACATTTTGACCAGTCATTTCAAAATGTACACCACCAGGTATAGTATTGTTCTCATAATGAATTTCAAAAAAACCTTTAACCTCTTCCATGATGTCATCTACTTTTCTAGTTTTATATCCATTTGTTGCCTTAACTGTATTACCATGCATTGGATCACAACACCAACCAACAGCCAAACCTGACTTCTTTATAGCTTTAACAAGTGGTGATAATTTTTGCCTAACTTGCGAAGCACCCATTCTTGCAATTAAAGTAAGTCTTCCATAAGAATTTGAAGGGTTTAAGGTCTCTACAAGCTTTAATAAGTCTTCAATTTCAGTTGTAGGTCCACATTTTAAACCAATTGGATTTGCAATCCCTTTCATATATTCCACATGAGCTCCATCTAAATCTCTAGTTCTATCACCAATCCATAACATATGTGCTGAGGTTGCAAACCACCCTTTTTCTTCTGTTATAGTATCTTTTCTAGTTAAAGCCTCTTCGTAATTTAATAATAAACCTTCATGAGATGTATAAAACTCAGTTTCTCTTAATTGAAGTGTATTACTTGGAGTAATCCCACATGCCTTCATAAATGTTAAAGCCTCAGAGATTTTTTCTGCTATTTCAATATATCTATTAACTTCATCTGTTCCACTTACAAACTCTAAATTCCATTCTTGAATTTTATTTAAATCTGCCATCCCACCACTTGCAAATGCTCTTAATAAATTAAGTGTTGATGCAGATTTATCATATGCCATAAGTAGCCTATTAGGGTCAGGGTTTCTTCCTTCAAGCGTAAAATCCATATCATTAATCATGTCTCCCTTATAACTAGGTAACTCTATGCCATCTATTATTTCTGTTGGGGATGACCTTGGTTTAGAATATTGGCCAGCAAATCTTCCAATTTTAATAACAGGTAATGAAGAACCATATGTAAGTACTGCTGCCATCTGAAGAACAACCTTAAAACTATCTCTAATATTATTTGCATTATGTTCTAAAAAAGATTCTGCACAATCTCCACCCTGTAATAAAAAAGCCTTGCCTTCAGCAACAGAAGCCAACCTTCTTCTAAGTCTTCTTACTTCCTCTGCAAATACTAAAGGTGGTCTAATTGAAAGTTCGTCTTCAACATTTTTAAGAAGTTTTTTATCTTCATAATTCGGCACTTGTTTAATAGGAAAGTTTTGCCAAGAATTAATAGTCCATTTCATAATAATACCCCCTTTTTCTTAAACCATATAATAAAAGTAATTTTTTTCAATGTTAACAACTTTTATCTCATTGTTACAAACTCTTCAGCAGCTGTTGGATGAATTCCAATTGTAGTGTCAAAATCTGATTTTTTTGCGCCAGCCTTAATTGCAATAGCTATCCCTTGAATGATTTCAGGCGCATAATCTCCAAGCATGTGTGCGCCTAAAACTTTGTCGTCATTATTATCTACTATAAGTTTCATTAGAGTTTTTTCTTGTTTACCGGATATAGTATTTTTCAAAGGATTGAATTCTGAAATATATTCTCTTACATCTAATTTCAAATTTTTAGCTTCATCTAAAGTTAAACCAACTACGGATAAGGGTGGTTGAGAAAAAACAGCACTAGGAACATTATCATATGAAATAAATCTAACAATATTTCCAAACTCTCTATCAGAAAATGCATGACCTTCAGCAATAGCTACAGGTGTCAAATTAATTCTATCCGTAACATCACCAATAGCATAAATAGATTTTACATTAGTTTGATTAAATTTATTTACAATAATATTTCCTCTTTCTCCAACATTTATACCTATTTTTTTTAAACCTAATTTTTCAGTATTAGGCATTCTTCCTGTTGCACCCATAACTTCATGAAAATTTAGTTTTTTGTAATCAGAAAATTGAACTAACAATTTGTCTTTTTTTTCTATTTTTTCAATAGTAGTATTTGATAATATTTTTATTCCTCTTTTTCTTAACTGTTCTGTAAGTTTTTTTCTTATCTCTAAATCAAATCCTTTAAGGACATAATCAGCTCTGAAAACTAAATTTGTTTCAACTCCAAAACCATTAAATATTCCTGCAAATTCCACGGCAATGTAACCTGAACCATAAATTAAAATTGATTTTGGTAATTTTTTTAAATCTAAAGCATAATCGGAATTAATCATAAAGTTGTTTCCAGAAAATTTTGGAAAATTTGATTTTCCTCCAACAGCAATCATAATTTTTTTTGCAGAAATTATTTTATCTTTTATGTTTTTGTTAGTTACTAATACCTCATTTTCTGAAATAATTTTTCCCCAACCTGAAATTAAATCGCATCCAGCATTAATAATTAAACTTTTATAAATTTCATGGAGTCGATTTAACTCCTTATTCTTTTTAATTATTAATTCACTCCAATTTGATTTAAAATCTGCAATATCCCAGCTGTAACCCTGAGCGTCTTCAACTTGTTTTGAAAATTCCGAACCATAAATGAGTAACTTTTTGGGCACACAACCCCTTAATACACAAGTTCCTCCAGGTCTATCGCCTTCAATAACAGCAGTTTTAGCTCCATATCCAGCGGCTATTCTTGCAGTTCTTGTGCCTCCTGAACCAGCTCCAATAACAATTAAATCATAATCAAATTTGTTCATTAGATTTTCCCTTCAATAAAAGTCTAGACAAGCAATTGTTTTTTTTTTAATTCATATTATATTTTTAGGCAAATTATATTATGGTATATTCATGTCAAAAGATTTAGAAGGTATTTTAGTTGTTTCAATCGAACAAGCGGTAGCTGCACCTTATTTGTCTAGTAGATTAGCTGATGCTGGCGCAAGAGTAATAAAAATTGAAAGACATGAGGGTGACTTTGCAAGAAAATATGATAATTTTGTTAATGGAGACAGTGCTTATTTTGTATGGTTAAACCGTGGCAAAGAATCAATAGCTTTAGATTTAAAAGATGAAAATGATCTACAAATCTTAAAAAATATTATAAAAAAATCTGATATTTTAATTCAGAACTTAGCCCCTGGTGCGTTCGAAAGATTAGGACTTAATTTAAAAGAATTAAGAGATAATTACCCTAAACTAATTACTTGTTCAATAACAGGCTTTGGCGAAAAAGGGCCTTATATGAAACAAAAAGCATATGATATGCTAATACAGGCAGAAACTGGCCTCACAGACTTAACAGGTGTTCCTGAAAATAAAATTGAGAAAGGCAGATCAAGAGTAGGTGTCTCAGTGTGTGATATTTCCGCTGGGATGACAGCTTTAAATGCAGTTTTGCAAGCTCTAATAGGTAGACAAAAAACAGGAAGAGGAAGACATATTTCTGTATCTTTGTTTTCAGCATTATCAGATTGGATGAATGTTCCATACTTGCAATATGTTTACTCAAATAAGGAACCTAAAAGATGTGGGATTAGACATCCTACTATTACCCCGTATGCTTCATTTGCATGTGCAGATAATTACGAAATTTTAATTGGCATTCAAAATGAAAGAGAGTGGTTTAATTTTTGTAAATTTGTTTTAGAAGAAGAAACAATTGCTAGTAATGAAATGTTTTGTTCAAATAACGCCAGAGTAATAAATACAAATAAATTAGAAGATATTATAAATAGAAAATTTAAAAAACATACTCGAGATCAAATAATAGAAAAATGTGAAGCTGGTGGTATTGCATATGGAAGAATTTCAAACATAGATCAATTTTCAAAACATCCACAAAATCAATTTATTGAAGTTGATGCACCTAATGGAAAAGTTAAGATGATAGCACCCGGTGCTGAACATGATGGATTACACCAATACGCAAAAAAAGTTCCAGAACTAAATTCAAATTCAGAAAAAATTAGAAATGAATTTAAAAATTAATGCTAAAAATACGCTATACCTTCCATAGCCATTCCATTTTGATCTGTCTCTGAAAAAGAGTGATATTCATTATCATTAACTTTGATTAATTTTAATTTTAATTCCATATTAGCAAAGACCGGAGAAATACCTTTATGGATAAATTTTTTTGCAAATTTACCTGCTTTTTCTTCTGAAAAATTTAACAGAAGAGTGGCTTGTAATGGACCATGAAAAACAAGATCAGGATAAAGTTCTTCTTTAGTACTATATGGATAATCATAATGAATTCTATGTCCATTAAAAGTGATGGCTGAGTAACGAAACATAATTGTAGGATGTGTGTAAATGGATTTTACTTTATCAAATTTATCAAATGGCACTTGAACTTTATTAATTTTATGATTTTTACTTATTTCTCGATAAACAATATCATGAAATTCTCTAATTTTAATTTCGTTATTGATATAAAATTCATACTTCGCTCTGACAAAACATAATTTGCCTGACTTACCTTCTTTCAACGAAATGTCGTCTACTATAGATATTTTTTTAACTTTATCTCCAACGTAAAGATGAGAATAAAAATCAGTTTCACACCCTGCCCACATTCTTCTAGGAAAAGGCACAGGTGGTAAAAACCCACCTTTTTTCGGATGAGAGTCTTTTCCTAGATCAGACTGTTTATAAATAGGAGGNGCCAAAGTCCAATGTATACCAGTAGAAGCAATATCACCTNTTTTTGGATTACCTGGGTCTATATCTAAGGTTGCTCTAAATCTTTGTTCAAGTGATGACGTAATTATATCTTCTGAAGTTTCGGAAGAACCTATCCATTTTTTTAATTCAACGATATTCATATAATTAATTTGTAAATTTTTTATTAATATTATTATAATTGTAAATTATGTCTACGTTAAACATCCAAAANAATATACTTAATCAAAATNTTGGTATAGCTGGCTGTGGTGAAATGGGATATCCAATGTTAAAAGTTCTATTACAAAATAATATTAATGCTTTTGGTCATGACATAAAACCGAACATTAATTTTAAAGAATTTGGAAATAAATATTTACACTCAAAATCTGATTTTTTTTTAAAAAATGATGTTATTTTATCAATAGTCAGAGATACAAAAGAAACAGAAGATTTATTAGTTAACAATGATATATTATTATCCAAAAAACATGCAACTATATTAATCTGCTCAACATTACCTATAACTTATGTTTCAAAACTTAAAAAAATGTTGCCACAAAATTTTACATTACTTGACACTCCTATGTCAGGTTCAACAATAAAGGCTCAAAACGGTACGTTAACATTTATGGTAGGTGGTAATAAAGACGAGGTACAAAATATTATGCCACTTCTTAATATATTAGGAGATAATATACTCCATATAGGTGATTATGGAAAAGGAATGTCAGTTAAATTACTTAACAACTTTCTTGCTGCCTCATCAGTATTAGCCACAAGGAACATATTATCTCAAATTAATGATTTTGGTCTAACGAAAAAACAATTACTTGATGTTGTAAAATGCTCGACAGGAGACAATTGGTTTGCTCAAAACTATGATATTTTAAACTGGTCTAAGGAAAACTTTAAAAAAACAAATACCATGGGAATTTTAGAAAAAGATTTACTTAGTTATTTAGAATCTAAATCTGAAAATATAAGTAATACTCACATAGATAATTACGAAAAATCAGTAGTAGAGGGTATCAAAAATATACCTAAGGTAAATTAAAATTTTTCTTTAAGATCGATAATAATAGTTTTTAATTGGCTTTTAACAAATCCAACAATACCCATCACTTCTGAAATTGCAGATTTAATTACTAGACCTTTATTCGTTTCAATAAACGATACCGAACTATTATCTAAAGCCTTAATAACTAATCCTTTATTTCTCAACTCAAGCTGATAATTATAAAAATCTCCTTCAGAGATACTTAATACAATATTTCTTTTATCAATAATATCTCCTGGCTCTTCAAATCGTTCTTTTTCCTCTTCATCATTAAATTCTTTAGAAATTTCTCCTAAGTTATCACCATCGTCATAAATACCTTCAACAGTTAGGTTTTGTCCATCTGAAGATATAACAACTTTTGCTTTGATTGGAGTATTCTCTCCTCCATTTAAAATTCTAGATTTTGGCATATTATTTAATCCTCCATTAGAATTCCCAATAGATGAAGAATTTTCAATTTTTGACAATCTATTTGAAGATCTAATTGTATCATGTGAAATTCTATCAACGTTTGTGGCATTTAACTTAATTTCTAGCGTATATGAAGATATAGCCGAATTATAATTTAAAGTTGAAATAATATTTGCAGTTATTGTTGTACTGCCTACGTTAAGAAATGTTACATTACCTGTACTTGAATTTACTGTGGCAACTGAGGGGTCACTTGAGGTATATATTATTGGTAAACCAGAAATACTTGAAACCCCGCCACTTGCATATATTAATTCTCTAAAATTTTTAGATTGATTACTCAGTCCATTAATTGTTGGATTTGCGATTAAAATGTCAGAATAAGATGTTCCCTGATTTGTTATGTTATAGTTAATAACATCATTTCCAGAATAAGTAGATGTTATATTAATTTGCTTTCCTTGAGCAACGTTTTCATTAACAAATAAACCAGAAAAAGATCCAGTAAAATCATCCCCTGGAATTAAACCATTGTAAGCAACAGAGGATGTATCTAAAATTGCAGAAGAAGTTGTATCATATGTTCTATTAGATGAAGTTATACCTGAAACAATTAGTGATTTAGCAATAATTGTTGCAGTAACCGTTTGACCTGGATTAATAGAGTAGTTTGACGCTAATCCACCATTTGTACCATCCGTTAACGTTATTGAATTAACTGTCGCAGTTTTTCCAGTTTCTACGTTTTTATTTGGGAAAGATGATATATTTGTTACGTTCAAAGTTTCTGAACCTACAAAACCCGATAAAGATAGGTTAACTGTAGCATTACTATTACCATCGTAAGTTTTATTTGATGCTGTTATACCCGATACTGTTAATGACTTAGCCGTTACATTAGCGTTTGTAGTCTGACCTGGACTAATTGAGTAATTAGCACCAAGACCACCATTACTTCCATTCGATAATGTAATTGAATTAACCGTGACTGTTTTACTTGTACCAACATTCTTATTGTTAAACGTTGATCCAACAGTCTGACCTAAGGTCTCAGATCCAATTAGTCCACTAAAGGTTAAGGTTGTGGTTGCCGTATTGTTCCCGTTATAAACCTTATTCGATGCAGAAGCTGTGGCTGTTAAGGCTTTAGCTGTAACATTCGCTGTAGTACTGTTCTGGTTA
>NZIY01000017.1 GCA_002691795.1 SAR116 cluster bacterium | reverse complement strand
TTGTTCATCAGATACATTAAAAAATACTGGCTGACTTTCATGCCCTATTTCAATATTACCAGATCCAGTTGTTGCGTTTGGTGTTATTGATGTAACCGTTTTAAAAATTTTTGATCCTTTAGCTGTTTCTCCCCCGATAGCACCTTTAATTACCTCATTAATTTGAGTGCCACTCATATCTCTTCCAACCACTGTGAAGTTTACACCACTTCTATCTCCCGATGTTGCCGTCTTAATATTAATTTTCCCTCCAAGAAGAGTTGTACTAGGTGTTCCTCCAAACAAGTCTGCCGTACTAGAGATTGCAGAACTTGTTAATAAAGAAGTTTCACTGCTATCACTTAAAAAGTTGATATTAAAATCATTAATTAATTCATCTTCATCAATGTTTATTCTAAAAGGAATATCACTTGCACTTGGTTTGAATGCCAAATTACCAACTAAAGAAGTGGTTCCATCAGAAATTCCAAAATTAGACGCTTGTGACAAATTAGACGTATTCTGCACTAATTCAAATTGATCTCCTTCTAGAGTACCCTCAGCAATTAAACTCAATTGATAAGCTGCTGAAGTACCAATTTGAATATTACCATTTGTTGAAGAGGTTGGCTGAACAGATGTAATAGTTTTAAATATTTTTAATCCAGTACTTGTGTTGCCTGCACTAGGTCCTACAATTTTTTCTGTAATGACATTATCATTTAGATCTGTTCCAGAAACTGTAAAACTATTTAAACTTTCATCTCCAACTGAAAAAATAGAGAATTTTGTTCCTGAGAAGGTTGTATTTGCATTTATTCCATTCAAAGTTAAATTAACACTGGCAGTTCCTTGTTGAGATAATGCTATTGAATTTTCAATTGTATTTGATGTTTCTTCAAATATTGCTTTGATCCTATTTTGTTCAGGTCCATTAACAATCAATTCTCCTGCCTCAACTTTTACAGTGTATTTTTGTCCTTCAAACATTACATCTAATTTTGAATCTTCAGCTGGAATATTGCTAATCACTGAACCTTCTAATTTTGATGTTGGAGACTCCTGTCTAATTTTATTTAATAATGCTGATGAAATTTCCGCTGATGTTGATAAATTTAATTCTGCGGCATCTATATTTGCTTCCCAATAATTATCTGCTGCAATTGTTCCAATTTTTATTGAACCAGATGTATCATTAGATATCAAAATAGATGTGATGCTTTTAAAGATTTGATTACCTGTTGATAGAGTACCATTAGTACCCTGGATATTTTCACTTATAACATCGCCATCTAAATTATAACCGTTTACAGTATAAACATTATTTCTTTCATCTTCAAAATTCTGGACAGTAACTTTCGCTCCTAAATAGTTAGAAGAAGAAAGTACTCCATTTAAATTTGGACTACTTAATGTACTGTAAGTGTTAGCAGCATAGGAATTCTGGGTAAGTATTGAATCATCATCATTTATTCTGTGGCGTCCGTCAGTTCCTATTTTAATATTTCCGGCTACTGTATTTGATAATGAAAATGAAGTCACTGTTTTAAAAATTTGTGAACCTCTAATTATTCCGTTATTGACGCCATTTAATGTTTCTGAGATAGAGTTTCCATTATAGTCAGTTCCTGTAACAGTAAATATATTTGCACTTTCATCTGCTAAACACGTTAAAACAATAGTTGAGTTTAGATCATTACTATCTTTAAGAAATCCTCCAGAAAAATTTTGAGTTCCTGACCCAACAGGACTTGCTTGAGCGTATAAACTATCATCGTCTAAAACATGAACTCTATAGCCCGCTACTGGAATACTTATGCCATATGTAGAAATTCCAGCCTGAGATTTTTTTCCATTTGGACCTGAAACACTNTCATCAAGGTTTTCTAATGAAACTGGATCAATTATNATTTTTTCACCAGTAGAATTATAATTAATATTGTAAAAGCCATTAACCTTTTCATTTAATTGAGAAGAGTTTAACAAACCTTGATTAATTTGAGTCATAAACTCTAAACTTGATTCAAATCTGATAGTTCCATTTATATAAGCAGATTTTTCATTACTATCGGAAATATCAATTGCATGACGATCACTTACTCTTTCAAAGTTCTGATTTAATGAATATAATTTAAAATCTGATGGTGAGTTTATTTCAGTCACTTCAATGTCATGACCTTCTTTAGATTCTAAAACAATTCTGTCAAAATCTTCTGTAGAAAAGGCATTTATTCCAGTTTGAGAGGAATATTGATTTATTACTCTTGCTAAATTTGATAAATCATCAAAGGANACATCAGCNGATATGACAACTGGATCAAAATTATTGCCTTTCAATTTGAAAGACATATTTCCATTAGTGTCAGTTGATAATGGCCCAAGCATTACTCTATTTAAAGCATTAGCTTTTATNCCTGTTCCTGCTAGATCATTTGTTAATTTTTCAGCAATATAATAAGCAGACGAGTTAACTGGAATTACTGAACTAATTTTATTACCATTTTCATTTTCAATATTTAGAGTATAACCAGATGATTTTATACCAATTTTCACTTCACCAGCACCATTACCACTAGATGAAATAGACGAAATGGATTTAAATAATTTTGTNCCTGTAACTTGACTATTATTTCCTCCTGAAATAGTTTCAGTTTGATAATTACCATCTTGATCATATCCTTTNACTGTATAATTAATGGCAGTATCATTTAAAGAATTTGTTATAGTAACATATCCATCTANATCATTTGAGTTTGTGATGTCNCCATCTAGTGTCAGTAAACCAGACAAAGATGTAGCATTTTTATTGGTGAATAATCCATCTTCATCAGTAATTTGTTTGTCATAACTAATATTTGTTCCAAAATCATATACATGATCACCGATAGNNCTTATTCTGTTGATTTCAACACCTCTATAATTTGTATTTAAATAATCATTTCTATATTCAGCATTTTTTAAAAAACCATTGCTCTCTTTAAAAAGTGAGGCAACTTCTGATGCTTCTAGAGAAGTACCACTTATGTGGCGACCATCTCTAGTAAATATTTGAATGTCACTAGCTTTTGCTTTATCTGCAGCTATCTGAGAGATTGATGCAGTATAAGTATTTCCATTTGATAAAATAGATGCTGAAGATACTAATTTTTCAGATTTAGATGATGATATCGTAAGTCCACCATCTGAACCAGATGCAAATAATCCAAATTTTCTGAAATTGTGTTGACTTAATCCATCNAGTAAAAGTCCTGAATTNAACATGTCAGCTAATTCTTTTACAGATCTTATCCCATCTCCNGGATCCGTAGCTGCAGAGGCTAAATTTATATTATTACCATCCGTTAAATTAATTTGTATNTTTGAAAATCCCTTTATTTGGCTATCATAAATACCAAAAGTAGCAGATGATTGTTTAGATAGTGATGACAATTTTATTTCATTTGTATTTGTAGGAATTGTAGCAAATGCACCGTCTTTAAGAAACTCTGAAGCTAAAAGTGGATTTGTGGATGAACTAAATACGTCTTCTAATTTGGAAATAAAATTTTTATTTGTATCTAGTTCTGTTCCAATTATCCTAAGTTCTGCCTTACTAGTATTATCTAGAGAAGCTGAAATTAAATTTTTGGATGCCGCGGCTATAGCTTTTGGATCTTTTAACAAAAAAGTAAAGGCTGATGCATTTGAAGACGAAGGTTGTAACGAAAATTGATCCCCATCAGACGGAACNCCATTTATTTTTAAATTAAATCCTTCAAAAGCTAAATTATCAGAATTNTAATTTTTAATTCCACTAGAAGAACCTACTTCCCAAGAATTTAATGAAGATATAAATTTAAAGTTAATATTCTCTTGTTTTATTTTGTCTTCATCCTCAATTACGATTTCAATATTAAAGTTAGAATTATTACTTTGACCATAATTTGCTTCCATTGAATTAATTGAAAACATAGATGAACCTCTANATCCATTTAGATCAATTCCAATTTTTTGAATTTCATTAAAATCTCTTGAAACTCTTCTTGCTAAATCATTTATTTCAGATTGAACATTTGATGTAACATCATAATAATCTTTTATTCCTGCTAAAGATCCTGATGAAATACTATTAAGTAAGGAGGATCTTCCGTCTCTATTAACGTTAAAAACAATTTTATTTTCTTGAATTGAATGATTTAACACAGAAAAATTTGTTTCTTGTAATAAAATTTTTCCTTTGCCTGAATCTCCTGCAGTAATTTTNACCTCACCACTTTTTCCATAATCTACAAAAAAATTTAAATAATTAGAAAGCTTTGATAACAATTGATCTCTAGCATCTAAAATGTCNGGGGAAGAACCCTTTGCTCCACCNCTCATAACTAATTTATTGACTTGTGCCAATTGCTTTAGATTTTCATTAATTTCAGAAGTGATATTTTCTGTCTCTTTTATTGAACTTGTTTGAAAATCTACTAATCGTCTACTATATGTGTTAAAAGAATTAGCTAAAGCTTTTCCATTTTCTATTACAATCGATCTTGAAGCAATTTCATCAGGTCTTGAAGAAACATCTTGTAAAGAATTAAAAAATCGTCCAATAAATTTACCAAGATCACTATCATTTGGTAATAACATATTTTCTAGTTGATTTAAATTATCAACAAATTTTTTATACTTTAAATATTCTGCGTTATTGTCTCTGAGGTTTGAAGAGAGAAATGCATCAAAAGATCTTCTAATCTGATTTACTCTAACTCCAAGACCAGATTGGTCAGGAATATTTGTTACTCCACCTTGAGAACTAGGAACTTCTTCTAAATCTGCAGCTCTTTTATTATAACCATCTGTGTTTACATTGGCTATATTTTGTCCAGTAACAGATAAAGCTTGTCTATAAGCTTGAACACCTGATTTACCAATTTCAAACAAACTTCCCATTTATTTTCTTCTTCCTGGGTTAANGTGTGATTTAAATTGTTTATAAAGTGCTTCAGATATTCCTAAATTAGTTTTCTCAGACAAAATTTCAGAATATTTTTGATCAATCATAGAATTGAAAGTTTTTTCTGCATCAGNATCAAAAATACCTTTCGCTAATTTGCTATTTCTTGCTTGTTTTAGTATCTGATTGATGAAAATTGACTCAAATTTATTTGTGACNTCTTTAAGTTCTTTTAGNTTATCTTCAGACTTATTTACCTTAATATCGTTAATATCAAAATTTGATTTAATTTTTGAATAAGAAAGATTAGATAATGTTTGTTCTGGCATTTTTAACTCTTATATTATGATCATTTGTGCTCTTAAAGCGCCAGCTTCTCTTAATGCTTCTAAAATTGCGATTAAATCTGCACTATTAGTCCCTATAGCATTAATTGCATCTACNATGTCTGCTAATGTTGTTCCAGTATCAAAAACAAAAGCAGAAACATTTTCAGCGCCAGCAGATATTTNTGAATTGTCATTNGTGACCGGATCAGTTGTATTTGTAACAGTCGTATTAGCATTTTGAGTAGTTGTTGTTTGGCCTGGAGTAACTTTTGTATCCTCTGTTACTTTTACAGTTAAACTACCATGACTTACGGCCGCAGGCGTTACCCTTACATCCCCACCAATAACAATAGTACCTGTTCTAGCATTGACAACCACTTTTGCCACAGGAGCTGCTGGTTTAACATCAATATTTTCTAAAATGCTCATAAAAGATACTTTTTGAGATGGGTCTTGAGGTGCATTTACACTTATTGATGTCCCATCTAATGCTCTAGAAACACCAGGACCAAATAGCTTNTTAATTTCTTCTGCTATTCTATTAGCAGTTGTGAAATCACCTTGATGTAAATTCATCACAAAATTTTTATTTTTGATAAATGGTGTCTCAACCATTTTTTCAACAGTTGCACCATTTGAAATAGATCCGACAGTAGGTATGTTAACTGATAAAGATGATCCATCTTTTCCTTCAACTCCAAAACCTCCAACTGCTAAATTACCTTGAGCTATGGCATAAACTTGTCCATCTGCACCTTTTAAAGGCGTCATTAATAAGGTACCACCTCTTAAACTTTTAGCTTTGCCCATAGAAGAAACCGTAACATTTATAGTTTGGCCAACTTTTGTAAATGGTTTCAATTCAGATGTAACCATCACTGCAGCAGCATTTTTTGCTGTAATGTCACTAGTTCCAACTTTTAATCCAAATTGAGAAACAGTAGAGGCCATACTTTGTAAAGTTAAATTAGTAGCTGAATCTCCTGTTCCATCTAAACCTACAACAAGTCCATACCCTAAAAGCTGATTACTTCTAATCCCAGCAAAACTTACTAAATCTTTTAATCTATCTGCCTTAGCTTGACTAAAAATAGAAATAAAAAGTACAAATAATGAAATAATTAAATATATTTTTTTTTCATGTTTCATAAATTCTCCTAAAATGGGCTAATAGCTCTAAATAATTTACTTCCCCAGCCTGGCTTAGATTCATTTGATAATGTTCCAGATCCAACATACTCAATTTGTGCTTCTGCAATTAAATTAGACGAAACTGTATTAGAGGCACTAATATCTTGTGGTCTAACTATTCCAGCTAACCTTATATATTCAGAACCATCAGTTAATCTTAATCTTTTCTGACCTTTTATTTCTAGATTTCCATTTGGATAAACTTTTACGACTGTTGCAGATATAAACCCAGTTAATGAGTTTGATTGAGAAGCAGAACCAGAGCCTTTAAAAGAATTTGTAGTTGAAGCAGATCCGCCTAAACCCATAAAATTTTTCATAATACCAGTTGGCGCAACATCAGCACCAATACGATCCTCTTTTGCACTTTGACTAGTAACAGACTTTGTTGATGAAAATGTTTCACTTAGTTGAACAGTTAATATATCACCCACTTGATGAGCTCTTTTATCTGAAGAGAATAATCCTGGTGAGGATGTACTGTAAATAGCACCATTAGTTGCTTTAGTTATTTTCATTTCTTCAACTGTTGGCATTAATGGTTTAAATTCATTGTTTATAGCCTCTTCAACATAAGTTGAACAATTACTGAGTAATAAAATAGAAAAAAGAGTAAATATTTTTTTATTCATTTTTTTGACACATTATAAATTTTGGTTAACAAATCTTAACATATCGTCAACTCCTGATATCGCTTTGGAGTTTATCTCATAAGCTCTTTGAGTTTCTATCATGTCTACTAACTCTTGAACTACATTAACATTTGAGCTTTCTAATGCTCCTTGTACTAGTTTACCAAATCCATTAGTAAATGGATTTTCTACAATTGGAGGCCCACTTGCTGGAGTTTCAACAAGTAAATTTTGTCCAATCGGTTGTAATCCTGTGGGGTTTGCAAAATCAGCTAATTGAATTTGTCCTACCTCTTCACCTTCTACCTGTCCTGGTATTTGAACTGAAACTATACCATCAGATGATATGTTTATAGATGTTACACCTTCAGGTATTGCTATTTCAGGTTGTAATACAAAACCTGACGGAGATGTTAACAAACCTTCAGCACTTTTACCAAATGTGCCTGATCTAGTGTATGAAAGAGTTCCATCTGGATTTAAAATTTGAAAAAATCCACTGCCATCAATTGCAATATCTAGAGCATTGTCAGTAGTAATAATGTTGCCTTGTGTAAAAAGTTTATCAGTATTAATTATTTTTACACCTGTACCAACGTTAAAACCTGATAGATTTCTTGTTTCTCCAGTTGTCTGAGCTCCTGAAGTTTTTAAAACCTGGTATAAAAGTGACTCAAAGTTAGCTCTATCTCTTTTAAAACCAGTTGTATTAACATTTGCTAGGTTATTGGAGATAACTTGCATTCTTTTATTTTGAGCATTTAATCCTGTTTTAGCTACATGCATCGCATTTGACATAAAAAAACTCCTAATTTTTATTTATTAGGAGTTTGCAAGACATATGCCAAAAATTTTAATTTGGTATTCTCATCAAACTTGCTCCAGCTTCATCAAGTTCTTTAGCTGTAGTTATAAATTTAACATTAATTTCGTATGCTCTTGATTGTTCAATATTATTAACTAATTGATCAACACTTTTAACATTAGAACTTTCAAGAAATCCTGAAATAATTGTTGATAGTTGGTCTGGCTCAGGTATTTTACCATCATCTGTTCTAATATACCCATCAATAGACTTTGCTAATTTAACATTTTGAGTGCCTCTAGTTGTAGCTATTTGTCCAACATTTATTTCTTGTCCAGGAGGTGCATTTAGAGCCTGTATAGATATTATTCCATCTTTAGATATAGATATATTTTGAAATTCTGGTATTTCAATTGGTTCTAAATCAACATTATAAATTTGTGCGCCTGTGTTATCAGTTAAAATTCTATTTTGATCTATTTTAAAATCTCCTCGTCTTGATAAAGCAAGCTTCCCACTTTTTGGTTTGACGATAAAGTACCCATCACCATCAATTCCAACATCTAAAGGTCTTTCCGTAGGATTTAAAGCACCTTGACTGCTATCAAAAGCACCAACATCACTTAGTGCAAAAACTCTTGGATCTATGCCTTTTTCTCTATCAAGGTAAAGTGACCCAAAATTTGCTTGGATATCTTTTTTAAAACCTGGGACATTTGTATTGGATAAATTTTGAGCTGATACAGATTGATTACTTCTCAAAATCTGCATGCTATTTAAAGCTGTGTAAATACTTTTATCCATCTTTTAACCTCTTATTTAAGCTCTTATTTGAATAATAGCTTGAGTTAATGTTGTGTTTGTTTCGATTGTCTTTGCGTTTGCTTGAAAGTTTCTTTGTGCAGTAATCAAGTTAACAAGTTCTTCTGTTATGTCCACATTTGATCTTTCGAGTGAACCTGAAAGAATTGTACCATATCCATCAGCACCAGCTTCACCAACATTTGCAACACCAGATACTGAAGTTTCAACGTAGGTAGCATTACCAATCTGTTTTAATCCATTTTGGTTATTAAAATTCACTGTTACCAATCTACCAAGCGCAATATTAAGTCCATTTGTGTAGTTAGCACTAACAAGTCCGTTAGAAGCAACATCCAAACCATCTAATTTACCAACAGTTTGTCCATCCTGAGTAACAGATTTAACATTAAAATCTGATGCAAATTGAGTTGAACCATTAAAATTAAGGTCAAGATCAATTGATAGAGAAGATTGATCTAAATCAGCGTTAGCTGCAAAGTCACCTTTGTATCCAACTTGTTGAATTGGACTAACCAAGTTTCCTTGTGTATCAAAAGTTAATTCTCCTGGTCTTAAATAGACTTTCGCAAATGTACCGTTAGTTGTTGGAGTCCAAGAACTATCAGGCGCTAATGTAGTTGTGTCACCATCATCATTTACATATAACGATTGTCCTGTTGTAGATGTGGCTGTAGCTGTTGACATATTAACAAAAGAAGGTGTCGAACCTGTTTGAAGTTCAAGATTATCAAGACCTAATCTTGCACTACCAGAAACAAAGATTTTACTTTTTGTACCTGTTGTACCTGTTGTAAAACTAAAAGAATTAGAAGTCGTATTGTAGACAACAGTTACACCATTAACTGTATTACCTGTACTATCTTCCATTTGATTAATTCTCTGTTGCAATGCCGTTGCCAATTGGGTTCCATTATAAACTCCTTCTGGAACTTTAATAGCTGCAGTTATATCATTCACATTAACAACAAAAATTGTTTCTTCAGCAGCTGACGATAAAAAGAAATCTTCAGACAAATCCTCGTTAGAAGTTTTTCCATTCAATGTTGCAGCTGTAGATTGTAATCCTTTACCAGCTGTGTCACCTGCAGCAACTGAAACTGCTGAAGTAGCATTTATTCCCAACAAAGCATTTGTTCCACCAGTACCTGCTGTAGCTGCTGTAGCCAAACCATCAACAATAGCTAATCTTCCAATTTCAATGTTTGATGCAGCTTGCCCTGAATCACCTACACCGACAGCTGAGTTTGCTGGTATATCCTCTCCCGTACTTCCACTCGAGATATCAAATTTTCTAGTTAAGTTGTTGTATGATACTTCAACTCCATAAGCTCTTTGAGTATCAGCAGCAATTTGGTCTCCGTTAAATACAATAGATTCTGCTTTCAATACAGCACCACCACCAATATTAGCTGTTGCTTTATTTGCAAGGGTCTTTAGTCCAATTGCATTTGATCCTGTTCCCTCGCCAGGCGCATATGCAGAAAATGAAAACATTTTACTAGATGTTGATGTCCCTATTTTTGAAGGCACACCCTGAAGCGTAAAGTTTTGACCAGAAGAGTCATAGGCTATTTTTAATGCTGGATCTTTTTCATCAACCCAATCATCTGTGATGGTAATTGTTTGAAAAATATCAGCATCATCAAGATGCGTGGCTTTTGTAGTACCACCTGCTCCTCGAGTTAAACCTGTGAATGAAGTTGATGTTTTCCCTGTGTACTGAATAAGTTCGTCATTTATTAATAGAAAGCCTGAATCTTCAAAACCATCCGTACTATCTACTGCTATAGTCGTCGCCTCTGCAGTTATATTTGATGAATCATTAACTTGTGTCGTACGTCTATCTAATCCTAATGTTTCAACAGATTCAACTAAACTTATTTCAACTGCCTGTTTAACATCAACACCTCCACCAAGTGAACCTACAGCTGCTGCAGTAGTCCCAAAAGCTCCTCGTGTAAGTCCAGTAAATGTAGTTGCCGTTTTACCGGTATAAGTCATGATTTCACTATTAATAATTACACTTCCTGTATCTGAAAATCCCGCTGTAGAGGCTACTGTAATAGATGTTTGACTATCCGTGATAGTAGCACCTAAGGTTGAAGCTGCAGCTGCTGCTGCATTTGTGTTATCTGCTCCTCTACCTAAACCAGTAAAAGTAGTATCTGTTTTACCAGTATATGAGATTCTTTCATCACCAATTAGTAATGTTCCTGTGTCAGGAAAACCTNCTGTGGAATCGACTGTCACTGTGGNCTGAGAATTAGTTAGTGCAGTAGTATCGGTTGATGTNGTATTACGTAATTTATCTTTAAATTTACTAAAAATTCCATCTGTAAAATCAAATAATTTNATNGTTGCATCATCTAAGTGATTAGAAGCANCAGAAAANTCNGCNAGNGAANTATCNACNCCTCTTGTTAATCCAACNAATNNTGTAGAGGTTTTTGATGCATATTCTATTAATTCACTTCCTACTAATAANGTTCCTGNACTAGGAAATCCNTCTGTNGTGTCAACGTTAATTACTGCACTACCACCACTTGCNNTANTTGCAAGATTACCATTTAAAAGAGTGTCGGGTTGACTAANATTGTTATTCAAATAAGCATGCTTATTGAGTTCTTTTAAAACAATTCTTTTACTTCCAAAGTGTGCAGTTTGATTGTCAAAAATANCAGTTCCACCCTCAAAGTATGCNTCTACATCTTTTGAAANAGTATGNANAACTTTNATTTTTGTGTCAGNTATGTTAATTGCAGCTGTTGAATCTGATTTTAAATTTAAAAATTTATTTCCATTAGCATCAGTTCCAGCACTTGAAACTGAAAACTGTGCTCCATTATACTTTAGATTATTTACAGTTGATGTTGTNGTATCAAATTCACCTGCTAAATGTACTTCGGTTGGAAAACTGGTTGAAGATATTGAATCATTTGGATCATTAATATATACCTTTAAGGTCCCACTTGCATCTTGTACCATTGTGTTTCCACTAACAGCCTTTACATCTAAAGAACTTTCAAAAACTTTTAAAGTCGGTGATGAATTATAATAACTATGAAGTAAAAACTTTGTTTCGTCTGTAACTGCATTTTCATTTGTTAAATCCGTAGCAGGTTGTTTATATTTAAAACTCAAAACTTCTGTTTCTTCAATAACTGAACTCAATTTTAAACCTGTCCCTCTTGCAAATAGTGCTGAGCTTACTCCATATGTAGATGAATTATTTGTAGCACCATCTGCTGAGACTGCTGCTCTGTTAAGAGCATCATTAATTCTCAACTGTGAATGAGCTAAAAACTCTTCTCTTTTAAAATTAGGAGAAGCTACATTTTCGACACCACTTGTGGCACTAAACAAATCTTCAGTAACAAAACTATCTTTCATCAAATCAACATTTATAGCTGACAAGGTTTGAAGTTCATCATTATTATCTAATTGGTTGAATTGTATTGAGAAATTTCCGTCAGTGACTGGGTCTATTGATAATTTTGAGTCATCACCAAGACCAGAATTTATTGCTCTTTGAACCTCTTGAGCAAGAGATGCTGCAGTATACGTTCCAGGCCTAATATCTATGCTCTTATAAGCCGCACTACCAGTTGTGTCATCTACTCTTATTGTAAGAAAATCTTTACCCCAATAGGTTGATTTATTTAAAGTTGGATTATCATCATATGTTGTATTGTATTGAAGTGGATCTGTAACAATTGTGATTGATGGAGCAGTAGTTGTAAACGCGGCATCTTCCAAAACTTCATTGGTAACAGTTGCTGCTTTCGATACTGTTTTATTTGCTAAATCATCTAAATAAAATAAGGGTTGTGTTTGTGCAACAGAAATGATTTGTGGTTTTTCATCTATAGGGATGATCTGACCAAATCTATCAACAACAAGGGTTTGTCCAGTTGGAGATATTGCCTCTGTTAAAGATGGTTCTACTTCTCTTCCATCTACAATAAACTTAGTTTGATATTTATGAGTTACATTATCGCCCGAAGCAGCTTGTGTCTTTATAAAATATGCAGTAGCAATTACAGGGTTACCTAAATTATCAAAAATTGTAACAGAAGTTGATGAATTGTAAGTTTCTGGATTTGAAGGGTCAAAATCATCAGGACTTTCATAAACAGTTGAAGATGCTGGTAGATTTACGGATAAAGCAAGATTTTTTGTAGCTTTCGCTTCACCAGCTTCTAATTCTAATTTAAGTGGCGCAGCATCAGATATTTCTCCACCTTGAACAGATCCATCATTAGATACCGGTAGGGCAAGAACATACTGACCTGCCGAATCAACAACAAATCTATCATTATTAACTGAAAAAGAACCATTTCTTGTATAAACAGTCTGGTTAGTAGTAAGCGATGGTCTTAGAGCAAAGAACCCTTGACCTGATATAGCTAAATCTAATGCATTTAATGATGATGTCACGTTTCCTTGAGTAAATTGTTGCTTAATTCCTTTTAAGATAGTACCAGAACCAATTGAAGAAGAAGCATTTTGTAAAGGTGAAGTAGCAAAAATATCACCAAATTCAGCTTTACTTCTTTTATAACCAGTCGTTGCAACGTTGGCTATATTGTTAGAAGTTGCTGATATGTCAGCTTGCGAACCATTCAATCCTGTTAAAGCGGTATAAAACGACATTTATTTTCTCCCTGATACTAAATTAATTCTTAAATCTTACTACTTGAGATGGATCAATTGATCCATAATCTTCAACCTCAAGCATGTAACCATTATTTGTTTTTGAAGTTCCTTCTACTTTAGCAAATACTTTAGTTGACAATTGATCCGCCTCACCTTGGTTGCCTGTAAAAGCTTTTATTAACACTTGTTTTTTATTTTCAATCATTTCTCTAGGTAAATCTTTCCATTGGAAACCAACAAGACCTGCAATTTGTGAACCTAGATTTTCTTCATGTAAAACTTCTCCATCCATACTTTCAAAAATAATTTTTAAATTTGAAGCTGTTTTTGGTAAATCTACAACACCACTAATTATGCCATCACTGTCAGGTCTAGCTATTTTACCAGGTACTAAGACAGAATGCCCCATAAGCTGTGTTGCAGATGCTATTCTTAATTCAGAAAGCTGATCACTAACATTTTTCATAGTTTCACCCATCTGAGTAATACCAGTAACTGTTGAAAACTGTGCCATTTGTGCAATGAAATCAGCGTTATCAACTGGTGCAAAAGGATCTTGATTTTGTAATTGCACTGTCATTAGTTTCAAAAAATCCTCTTGTCCCAATTGATCTTTAACTTCTCTTGGAGCAAATTTATCTTTTGTTTTACTAATTCCTAATTGATCTAAAATCTTATTAAGGGATTGATTTGAAGAAATTTCAGACATTTACACCTCTTTTATTTGCCTAAATTTAATGTTTTTAAAGTTAATGCTTTTAAAGTTGTTACAACTTCAATATTATTTTGATATTGTCGAGAAGCATCCATCATATCAACCATCTCTTCTTCAACATTTATCGGCGCTTTATATATATATCCATCTTTATCAGTTAATGGGTGATTTGGATCATAAATCTTAAATGGTTCTTTTTTTAACTCAATAACCTTTGAAACATTAACTGTAGAAATTCCATTCTTTTTAACATTTTCACTATACTGAGTTTTGAATTCTGGTTTAAGTGGCTTATAAACTGTTTCTGGATCACCTGTTGTAGCACCAGCATTTGCTAGATTTGATGAAATTGTATTGAGCCTTACCATTTGAGCAGCCATAGCTCTTCCTGCAATGTCAAAAATATTTTTAATTTTCATCATTCACCTCTTATTGCTGAAAGCATTTTAGTTATCTTACCGTTTAAAAATTTTAATGTAGTTTGATATTTCATTGTGTTTTCAGCAAATTGCATTTGTTCAACAGAAAGTTCCACTGTGTTCCCATCTAATGAAGCAATTACAGGGTCTCTATAAAAAGCTTTACCCGAAATATTATAATTTTTTGTAGGAATATGATTTGAATGAGTAATATTAATATCACCAGTTTTAGTAACTTTTTTAAATTCATCTAAAAAATTAATATCTCTTGCTTTATAATTTGGTGTCGCAGCATTAGCAATGTTTGAAGCTATAATATCATTACGCTTATTTCTAATATTTAAAGCGCTACCAAAAAAAGATAGTTGTTTTTTAATTGAATCCATGTTCATATCCTATTCAAATTGGTAACTGCAAATATAATGCCAAACATTTTGTAAAAATTGTCGTTATTTAAATTATGGAAACTCTTTCGCCATTAATGTTAGAAAACAGAAATTCATTTTTGAAACAATTTAAAAATGAAAGTTTAGAAATAGTTTCAAAAAAGCTGAATGAATTATTTGAAATAGAGAAAGATCAATTGAAACGAATAGTTTTACTGGCTTCTAGAGTTGAAACTATCAGAAAAAGAATTGAAAATATTAATTCAACTCAATCTAAAATTGAACCTACCCCAAATGTAGAAAGTAAAGAAGTTAAAGCGCCTTCTGAAAAAAAAGAAACTGATGAAAAAGAAAAAACTGATCATACGTGGGTTAAAGTGGTAATGAAAGAAAGTGCAGAAGTAAATGGTGTAAGATTTCCAGAGGGCATTCAAATTGATGTTTCTCAAGAAGATTCTAAAAGGTTAATAAAGAGCGGTAAAGCAGAAGTAATTTAACAATTACGTCCGAACATTTTTATGATACGCATAAATTGTTTCAATCTCTTCATCATTTAATCCTGTTTTGTTTTTAATTTCATCCTTAGTACTTCCNGAACGTGCTAAATCTATAGCAAGTGTTAATAGATCATCATTCCCCTTTATTGTTTTCATACTAGACAAATTCTTTTCAATATCAGAAATACTTAAAATTAATTGTTCTGTTTTTTGTTTATTAATTTCTAAAATTTTAGATAATGTATTCAGATATTCGGCTAATTCAGAATTATTTTTCTTAATTTGATTATGATAAGCATCAATTTTATTATTAGTAGTGTTAATAAATTTGTTTTGTATAAAAAAGATTGCCACACTTAAAATTACTATTATTAGTAGTAGCGAAATAAGTATTATTTCAAAATTTTGTAATAAAAGATCTATAGTCATGAAATTATATTAAAATATAATTAACTTAATTCTACAAATAAATTATGAATTTAGAAAATGATTGTATTTTTGTGTTATTAAAAGTTTCCTATTTAAACTTTTTTCCAAATTTTTAATCTCAAGCAATAATGCTTTCAAGCTATCTTTGTTATTTTCAATCTCAGATTTATCATTAATAATGTCTAATTGCTTATATTTTTGAAGATCATTAGAAATATGTTTAACGGTAGCTTTCAGAGTTTCGATCTCTGACTGATTTTTAACATTGTTTTCAAGTATGTTAATCAAATCTGTTGTTTCAGATAATTTTTGAGTTAAGTACATAGTAACAACAAAGATTAAGATTTCATCTCATTGTATGCTTCCATCAAAGCATCCGATATTTTATCTAAATCAAGTGGATAATTACCAGATGATATTGCATTTTTAATGCTGGAAACCTTATCTTGATCAATTGGTGCACTTGAAGCTAATTCTTTAACAACACTTTTTTGCTCTATTTTAATATCAGACGAACTTTCAATAGATAAGTCCCTAGATACAACAGTAGAACTTTGGGATTTAGTAGAATTTTTAGACACTCTACTATCTAAATTAGCAACATTATTTACAATTTTTTCAACCATTATAGTTCTCCACATTTAACATTACGACATATCTTTCCATCATTTTAGAAAAAAACATTAATTTTTTTATTTTTTTTTAAAATTCCCTTAATTATCTTACCACTTCTTATATTTTTTGCTTCCAAAATATCTCCAATATTTCCTGATTTCATAGCTATTCCGCCAGTACTTACTGATCCTTTACCAAATTTAGATTGAATTATCACAGGCTCTCCTTCGTTTACAAGATATTTCGTAAACAAATGTCTTGGTTGTAAAATTTGGCCTTGTCTTAAGTTTTGTTTTAACTTTCTTCCAATTAATTCATCTTTATTTTTATAGAAAATATTTTTTTTAAGACTTTTTTCAAATTTTAAATCATTTTTTGTAATATAATGGCCTTTTTCCAATGATTTATTTAAAATAATTACTATATTAATTTTTTTTAATTTAGACTTTTTTGTTTTGTTGTCCTCTAAATTTGTTTTAACATAAATTTTCCAATTTTTTGCACCACTACAAGAAACTTCAACTAATTTAAAATTATTAAAATGTCCCTTAAAATTAACTTTATTACTACATNTAGGTAATTTTTTGNTGCTTGAANATTGAGGATTTGATTTAAAACCCTTAGAAGATAACCAATTTTTTATNTGTGAGTTAATATCTTTACCTGATAATGCAAACAAACTCTTTGGTGCAAGCAATAATATCATCATTAGTTTTATAAAAAAAATAACTAGCTTCAACTTATCCTCCAAAAAAGTAAATATGTTTAGAACTTGTCANTGATTGTTCTTTTTTCTTTGTACTTNTAATAATCAAATTTTTAATTTCATTTATACTTGGTAGATACAAAGTCTTATTTGCAAACAAATAATTTGGATTTTTTCTTACAAACGCATGTTTATTAAANTGAACTATTGATAAACTTAATATATCTTTATTAAAATTTTTGTTTCCATAATGATTAAGAATTATGTCTGATAAAGTTTCATTTTTTTTAACTTTGTGTTTTTTAGAATAATTTAANTTATTAACAAATGCATTATTGGTTTTATCAACTGAATTTTCGTAGTTTCTATTATACTCTANNACNACAAAAGGTTCACTNACCGCAAATTTGCTTATAAATAGTAATGAAGTTAAAAAGAAAAAAATTGTTGATATTGTATTCATATTTTACTCTATAAATTGTATTTTCATTTTATTTAATTCTGAAATTTTTATTTTATCATTTAATGGTGTAAGTTTACTTTGATTTGAACCAATCTCAGAAATAAACAACACAGTTGTATCTAATTCAGAACTTACACCAATTTTATAATTTTTTTTGACAATACCTATTTGTCTATTTTTTAATCCATGTTTCTNNCCTANNTTAACATAAAGAGAATTATTTTTAAAACTAATTTGAGCTTCAATTGGCAGACAATTAAAAGTATTAATCATCTTTTCAACCCCCTCAGTTATACCTAAATTCACATCAGAGGAGATTTGTTCTTTACTTTTACTAGATAAAGCAGAAATTAATTGAAATTTACTTGGGTATTTATTCTGAAATGTTTTTTTTATTTTAAGCGTCTTGAATGGTTTAAAACTTGGTCCAATAAAAAAATTTAATTCTATAACGTACTCTGCTATATCATAAGGATTATTTGCTTGCTTATATGTATTTTTATTATCAACCTTAAATATTGGCGCAACCATATACTCACCGTGTTGAATAGATGGGATACCGTTCACATTTGACTCATAATCAAAAGAAAAGTTTTTAGAAGATTTAATTATTTTATTCAAATCAATGTTTGAATAATCATTTGTTATAATTTGTTCATTACTATTAACTTTGTTTATAAAATATTCATTCCATTGATGCATTGATCTTATTACATAAGATGGTAGAGAATGATTATAAATAACTGTTGGTTTAAAAATTGATAAGTTAAGAGGTTTAGCTTTACATTCTAAATTACTACCTTTATTTGCAATCATTGCTAATATTTTAACTTCATAGTGTTCATTATTCTTTTTTTCTGATAAAATTTTAAAATCTAATATTTTAGAATTAGTTTTGATAATAGACTGATCGTTCAAAATAGTACTTTTAGAAACACTTGAGAAACCATCAACAAAAGCCCCACCTTTTAAGGAAGCTAAATATAACGCATCTTCAAGAGCTAATCTTCTAGCTTTTTTTAGATCATTACTAGAAATAACTGATCTTCCTGTAACTTCTGCTTTTAATACTTTAAAATTTTGATATGCAATCGCATTAAAAGACAAAAGACTTAGTATAAAATAGATAAGTAATTTTAAAAGAAAATTCATTGGTTAAGTTCTTCTAGCATTTTTTAAAAGAGCCATCATCATATCCCTGTCAATTTCAAGGACAGTTTCATAAGTGTCATCACTAGTTGGATTTATTCTAACTGTTTTTGCTCCTCTTATAATACCTTTTACAACGGCTCTAAATGTATCGTTTTGAACCATTAAGTCTATAATAGTAGTATTTGAGTCAACTTGAATTCCATGAATTTGTTCAGCCAGTTCTCTCATTGCCGACATTCTTGCAGATCTTATAGCCATTAATCTTTTTTGAGCTTGAGATCTTCCTGGTTGGCTTGAAACAACAGCATAACCTACGGCTGTAAGAGTAGGAATTTTTTTTACTGAACTATCAAAAACTTCTTTTAAAGCAACAATTCCGTTTGTATCTTTATCGATATTTATTGAATTATTTTTTGACATTTTTAAATTATCTAAACTCTGCATGCATCCAGTTAATGAAATAAAACATATTGGTACAAAAATCTTGATATAGCTTAAAAATTTCATCTTATTCTCCTAATTTTAGATGAGTTCTGCATAATTTATGCCAAAATTTTCTTAAGTTTTTTTAAAAGAGAAATTTTACTATTTTATTTTTATTTAAATGACTGGCACTATTCTTGCTTCCTATTATTAAATTGAAAAATTTAAATTAAGAAATGGCTAAATATATGTTTTTATTAGAAAAAAATGCGGAGGCAATGTCATGAATTTGACAACTGGTAATCTAACGCAATCTTTTTTTGCACTGAAAACGTTAAAATCTTTAGCTTTACCCTTAGGTATTTTAGTTTTAATTGTAATGATGGTAATACCATTACCCTCTTACCTTCTTGATGTATTTTTCACGAGTAACATTTTACTCTCTTTGCTAATTTTAATGGTTGCATTGCACACTTTCAGACCATTAGATTTTTCTAGTTTTCCTACAGTATTATTATTCGCAACTATATTAAGACTGGGTTTGAATGTTGCCTCTACTAGAATAGTTTTAAGTCAAGGTCATACCGGGCCAGAAGCTGCTGGAAAAGTGATTGAGGCTTTTGGATCATTTGTTATAGCTGGAAATTATGTGGTAGGAATATTTGTTTTTGCAATTTTAATTATTATAAACTTAGTTGTTGTAACAAAAGGTGCAGGAAGAGTATCAGAGGTTTCTGCTAGATTTACATTAGATGCTATGCCGGGAAAACAAATGGCAATTGATGCTGATTTGAATGCTGGTCTCTTAACAAGCGAAGAGGCAAAAAGTAGACGTGAAGAAATTTCAAAAGAGGCTGATTTTTATGGGGCCATGGATGGTGCTTCGAAATTTGTAAAAGGAGATGCAATCGCTGGAATTTTGATTTTGTTAATTAACATTGTTGGTGGTCTTACAATAGGATTAGCTCAACATGACCTTCCTTTATCAACAGCTGCAGAAAATTATATAATTTTGTCAGTTGGCGATGGATTAGTTGCGCAAATACCGTCACTTTTGTTAGCTATATCAACAGCGATAATTGTTACAAGAATATCATCTAATCATGACTTATCTGAACAAATAGGATCTCAAATAGGAATAAAGGAAGCTTGGCTACCTAGTTCTGCTGTACTTTTTTTAATTGGTATGATACCAGGTATGCCAAATTTTTTATTTTTAATTGCTTCTTTATTATCTCTTTTGGTTTGGTACTATTTATATAAAAATAAACCAAATGATGAAAATTCAAATGAAGTTTTATCAGAAAATGTCAATTCCAATTCAAGTCAATCAGATGATAATAATAAAATTGAATTAGATGAAATATCAGATAACTCACAAATTTCAATGCAACTTGGTTATGGATTAATTCAATTAGTTGATGATAATAACGAAGGTCCTCTAATTTCAAGAATAACAGGTGTCAGAAAACAACTTTCAAAAGAACTTGGATTTATTATACCACAAGTTAGAGTTAGAGATGATCTTTCACTTGATGCTAATGCATATAGAATAAGAATTGGGCAAACAATTGTTGGAGAAGATAAAATTTATCCTAATCTTGTTCTTGCAATCCCAAGTGATAATTCACAAACAAAAATTGAAGGTATTGATGTAAAAGATCCAAGCTTTAATATGGATTCTACATGGATTGAAAAACACGAAGTTTCAAAAGCAGAAAGTTTAGGTTATATGGTTGTTGAACCTGAAGCAGTTATTGCTACGCACCTAAACCAATTATTAAGCAAGTTTTCAAGTGAATTAATTGGACAAGATGATGTTCAATCATTACTTGATAACTTAAGTAAAACGTCACCTCAATTAGTTTCTTTAACAATACCTAAAATAATACCACTTAATATTTTAACTACTATTTTAAAAACTCTTTTATTAGAAAGAATACCTGTAAATGATTTAAGAAAAATTCTAGAAAAATTGTCTACAATTAATAATAAAAATTTATCTCCTTATGAACTAGCTGAAATTGTAAGACCATCAGTCATTGGTTTGTTAATACAACAAATAGCTCCCTTAAATCAAGCATTGCCAATTATATCATTTTCAGGAAATTTGGAACAAATGATTTTAAATATAGCAAAACAATCTGGGGAGAATGGTTTAATTCTTGAACCAAATTTAATTCAAAAAATTATAACATCAATAAATACCTCAATAGAAAAACTACATGGTGAAAACAAAAGGCCAGTTTTAATCACAGCTCCTGGAATTAGAAAAGATATTTCATTTATGCTAAGACAACATATTGATAATATAGATGTTTTATCTTTTACAGAAATTCCAGACGACAAAAAAATTGATGTTGTTGCTACAATTGATCTGGATGAAAATAATACAAATTAAATAATGGAGATTATATAATGACACAACATAAAGTTATTTCAGATGATAGCATGACAGCAATGGATGAAATTTCCAGAGTTTTAGGTCAAGACGCTGTAATTCTATCAACAAAAAAAGTAGGTGAAAAAATCGAAATCATTGGTTCAAATGATATTAAAGATATTTTGAAATCAAATAAAAAAAATTTCAATAAACCTAACTTTAAAGAGCTTTTTTCAAATGTTCCATTAACTTCGAATAGTAACGATAAGCAAAACAAAAATGTTAAACATGAAGAAAAAGAAATTTCAAATTTAAGTCAAAAAAATTTAATCTTAAAAACAGAATTTGAAGATTTTAAAACTGAAATTAAATCAATTTTAAATGATAGTATTATGACTGATTTAAATTCATTAAATAATAATATTGATAATAGTTATTTCATAAAATTATTAAAAAAAGGGTATTCAAAAAAAACAATTAATAGTGTTTTTAATAGTTTAAGCGAACAAGAAAAGCCTAAGTCAATAATGAACTTTTATTCAGATTTATCAAAAAAATTAACTTTTGATCTTAAAGAAAAATTACTATCTTCAAAAATTATTTTTGTNTCTGGTTTAACTGGAGTTGGTAAAACTTCTATGTGNGCAAAAATAGCNTCTTACTTACTTGATCAAACAAACACNTTCAAGGGTAATGATAAGATTTCTTTAATTAATTTAGCTTCAACNTCACCTCATAAAATNTCAAACTTGGTGAATTATGGTAGAGTTTTGAATTTAAATGTAAATTCATTTTCTTGTNNAGAAGATTTAGAAAATTATATATTNGANAATAAAAATAAAAAAATAATAATTGATATTTCTAAAGAATTTTTAATGGACAATAAATTTTATAACTATTTGAAAATCAACCTTTTACAAAATAAATCAATACTCATTAATATTGTCCAATCTGGCATTAATTTTAAAAGCTTAGAAAAACAATTATCTCACTTAAAAGATTTAAATCCTATAAATGCTCTCACAAAATTAGATGAAATAACAATTAATTCTTTTGATTTTTCAATTTATCATGACTTAAATTGTAAATTTGGTCTATTATCTGGAACAAATAATATAATTGACTCAATAGCTTTTGCGAATAGTGAAGTTTTGGCACAATATATGAAAGACAATTAATGTAATAAAGTTTTTATAAGGTAAGAATATGACTGAAAGTATTGCTGTATCAAGTGGTAAGGGTGGTGTTGGTAAAACAACAATTGCAGTAAATGTTGCTTTAACACTTGCAAAAAATGGAAATAAGACTTTATTATTAGATGCAGATTTAGGAATGGCTAATGCTCATCTTGTCCTAGGAGTTAATCCAGAAAAAAGTTTAGATGACTTCATTAATAAGAAAACAGAATTAAGTAAAATTTCTTATAAAATTAATAGGAACTTAGATTTTATCTCGGGGGGTAGTGCAGTACACTCACTTCTTAACCTTGAGAATACCGAAAGATATAACATAATCAAAAGTTTTAATGATTTAAAAAAGGTTTATGATTACATGATTATTGATATTGGTGCAGGAGCAGATGCTTCATCAATTTCATTTATGTCAGCTGCAAACAAAATTATTACAGTTCTTGTGAGTGAACCAACAAGTTTTGCTGATGCTTATAGTTTAGTTAAAGCAAGTTATTTAGATGAAAAATTAGAAAATTTTGGTATTGTCTGGAATATGAGTAGTAGTAACTTTCAAGCAAAAAGTCATTTTGAAAAATTTCAATCTATTTCTACTAAATTCTTAGACGTTAAAATGAATTTTCTTGGATCTCTAAATAATTCAAAGATAATTAAGCAGTCTATTTTATCAAGAAAACCAATTATTACTAATCCAAATTTAAAAGAAACAGAATGTTTCGAAAAAATTTGTAAGAACTTAAAAAGCTTAAAGCCTAACAAAAATAAAAATATAAAGTTTTTTGAAGAATAAAATGAATAACTATCAGAAAATTTCTGCTCCAAAAGTTGAAGATTTAATTAAAAATAATCACAAACTTGTTAAAAAAATAGCATGGCATCTTCATGGAAGAGTTCAATCTATAATAGATATAGAAGATTTAATTCAAATCGGAATGTTAGGATTAATTTCTGCAGCTCAGAATTATACTCCTATGAAAGACGCATCTTTTAGCTCATACGCAAGCCTAAGAATTCGAGGCGAAATAGTAGATTATTTAAGAAAAAATTCTAACCTTTGTAGATCTACGATCAAAATGAAAAAAATGACTGATAACGCAATTGAAAATCTTAATAAAAAGTTTGGTCGAGAACCTGACACAATTGAGATATCTCAAGAACTCAATATTGATCATGGAAAATATTTAGAATGGGAAGCAGCTTTTCAAGCCAGTACTATGAAAAATATTGATGATATTTATGATGAATTTTCATTTTGGTTTGCAAGCAAAGAAGATAATCCAGAACAAAATATAAATAATAAAGAATTAAAACAAATCTTAAAAAATGCATTATCTAGTTTAGATGAAAAGCAAGCTATGCTTATTCAACTTTATTATGTAGAAGAATTAAATATTTATGAAATTGCAGACATTCTTAACATCTCAACCGGTAGAGTTTCTCAAATAAAATCATCAGTTTTAAAAATCATTCGATCTAAAGTAACAAAAGAATTAGAAAATAATAATGAATAAACTGGAAATGCAAATTCAATCAGTGGAAGCCAGATATGATAAACATCCGGAAATAATGTATTTTAACTTATCTTGTAGTTTGCTGAATATTTATAAAGGTAGATGTAATCTTTTTTTAGTTAGTTCAAAAACTTTTTTAAAACAAGAATTAAATATTAAATTTGACAGAGCAATTATGGAAGGTAATTTAATTGCAACAGATATATTTTTCCAAAATTTCCATAATTTTTTTTCAAGTAAATTTGAAAAGCCAGCTAAAATTGAATTATTTATTAATGATAATCTTAAAATAAGTAATCAAGGTATTTTGCAAATAGAAAATGATATAATTACAAGAATTATTAATTACAAATTTTACCTACCTTTACTTTAATCTCAACGGTCTATTAGTCTTTTAGTAACGTCAATTTCAGTTTGTAATAGTCTAGAATTTCCCGAATATGCTTGTTGATATTTAAGTATTTTAACTAATTCATCTGTAATCTCTACATTTGAAGCCTCTAGAAACCCTGGAATTATTTCTCCAAAATTATCATTCAATGCTAGACCAAAATTTGGTTCTCCAGAACCTGGTGTTGGTGTAAAAAGATTATTTCCCTCAGATTGTAAAGATTCCATACTCTCAAAAGAGGCTAAAGGTATCTTAGCAATTACTACTTCCTCATCTAAACCATATACAGCCTTCAAAACACCTGACGAAGAAACATTTACATTAGTAAGAATAACTTCTTCACCAAAATTATTTGCTCTAGTTGGAGGTATTATAACATTCTCAAAAACATTTGGATTAAAAGTTTTGTCATCAATCACAGGATGAGCCATCAAATTTAATCCTTGTTGATTTATAACTTCTCCGTTATTTGATAAACCTAAACCACCATCTCGAGTAAAAAATTTACTTTCAGGGTTATTAGAATTTGATAAAGTCAAAAATCCTAACCCACTTATAGCTAAATCTAAAGCACCATCAGTTTGCTTGAGAGGACCTTGAAACATTTGCTTTCTTGGAGAATCATTTATAACTCCCATACCTGAAAAACTTTTTGGATCATTTGCGATTGTTTTTGAATATATATCAGAAAAATTACTATAGCTTTTTTTAAATGCTGTCGTATTACTATTAGCTATATTGTTTGAAATAAGTGAGATTCCTCTCATATTTGCATTTAGGGATGATTTTATTATGTTTAACATATTTGGTGTTTGCAATAAATATACCAACAATGAAATTAAACAAAATTTGAAAAATTTTCAATTTTGAAATAATAATATCAATATGAACCCTTTGTCAAAAAGTAAAGATTTGATCGTATCTAGTTCTAGTAAAGAAAATTTACCAGTAAAATACGAAAAAAAATCAATCTTAGATATAGTTGATAAAGAAATATTTTTGGAAAACAGACAAGAAGTAAAAAAATATTTACCAGAAATTCTTGGTAGAGTTTTGGCTAGAATTTGGATAGATAAAGCATTTAAAGAAGATTTTAAAACTGACCCATTAAAAACACTTTCAGATAATGGAGTTTTTTTACCAGATGAAATGTTTTTAGAGTTTCAAAAACCTGATACAAAAAGACCGAAAATTGTTGTTTATGAAAAAAAAGGCAAATCTAATTTCAAAGTCAGAGTTGTCCAACTTCAACTTATAATGATGGCTGGGAGATAAATTTTTGAGAATAAATTATATTTTTAACATTTTTTTACTAATTTTTATCTTTATGCATAGTACAAATAATGCCTATAGCTCGAACCATAAGATACAATTAAAAGAAGTTTATGATAATTTAAGAAATAAGGAATTTTCAGAAGCTATCATTAAACTTAAGCTCCTTTCAGAAAAAAATGTGACAATCGCTCAATCACTATACTCAAAGGTACTTTATGTAGGTAATATAACAACTCAAGATTTTGAAATATCTTATTTTTGGGCTAATATTGCAAGATTAGGAGGTGAGAAAGAAAATGAAAATTTACTTGGAAAATTAGATAACTTAATAAGTAAAGATAATAAAATTAAAATTAATGAAAAAATTAAAAACTTTTTGAGCAAATTAGCAGTTTCTGGTAACAAATTAGCAATAATTCAGCTAGCAAAATGTAACCTAGAATTATCAGAAGAACCTAATTACGAGGATGCATATAAATGGTTTAATATTGCAGTGGCTCTAGGAATAAAGTCAGCAAAAAACAAAAGAGATGAAATGATAAATAACATAGAAACCCAGAAACTATTTGAGATACAAAAAGAATCTAATAAAATTTTTAATAAAATCAAAAACCTTGGAGATTAGTATGTATAAAGTTCATTGGATAATTGATGGAATTGCTACTATTGATAAAAAAAATCAAGATGAAGCTGAAAATGAGATTAAGTCAAGAATTGAAAAATTTGTTTCAGAAAATAGTGAGTTTTTTAATAGAATTGGTGCTAAAGCCATTCAAGGGAAAGCTTACCTTCCCGGAAAGGATGATTTAAGTGATAAATAAGATTTCTATTAGCATGGTAATTTTTTTATCTGTTTTTATTACAAAAATAACTTACGGAAGCGGTAAGATCTATGGAAAATCACAAACAATCAGTAAAGAATACAAAAAATATGAAACTTGTAGATTAAAAAAAGTTGAGGTCAACCTTAAAGACGGTAAAAAAGATGGTTATAAGTGCATTTATAAACGACAGCTTAAAGGGAAAGATGTTACAGTTATGCAGCCTTTGCCTCAATGCCAAGTTAGTTTTAAATGCAAAAGAGAAGACCAGAAATAGTTTAAATCAAATTGTTGAAAAAATAACTCATTTGGTTTTTAAATTAGATAGAAAATACACTTATTAATTCACGAATCGTGAAATATTTTATAGACTTTTTTTAATGTTTAATATAATTTTCAATCATGGATAATTATGAAGTAAATGTTTTAACAAGAAAAGGTGGTTGGAAAAAATTACCTCAAGAAGTTATAAAAAAAGATTCACAAACTAAACCTTCTTCTAGTAATATATCGTCACACAGTTCATCTACATCATCTAAAGAATTAAATACTATATCAGCGAATTGTTTATTTATTGACATTATCCTCCTAAACCTTGTAATAATTGTGCTATGCCTGGTGGAGGACCCTGTGGTGGTAGGGAACCTCCTCCAAGCAATTCTTGTTCAGCCACTGGTATTTCTGGTTCCTCT